>JBAPSR010000174.1:0-18708 GCA_049281755.1 Binataceae bacterium (SeqCode) | reverse complement strand
TGAGATACGCTTGGACTTTACCTGAACCTACTTGCAGGTTTCCAACAATGGCCACGGACGCAAACCGGATCAAGCTGCTGAGAGATTTGCTCGCCGAGCGAATTCTCGTGCTCGACGGCGCCTTCGGCACCTTCATCCTGGGGCACAATCTCTCGGCTGAAGACTACGGCGGCGCAAGCCTCGAGGGATGCAACGAGAACGTCGTCCGCACCCGGCCGGATCTGATTCGCGCGATGCATGCCGGATTCCTCGAAGCCGGCGCAGACATCATCGAGACCGCGAGCTTCGGCTCGACACGAATCGTGCTCGCGGAGTACGGGCTCGAAGCCGACGCGTTCGAACTCAACCGAATTGCCGCCGCGCTCGCGCGCGAGCAGGCCGACAAATTCAGCACGCCGGAAAAGCCGCGCTTCGTCGCAGGCTCGATGGGTCCCACGACCAAAAGCCTGTCGGTCACCGGCGGCGTGACCTTCGATCAGCTCGCCGACGCATACGCGGAGCAGGCACTCGGACTCATCGAGGGCGGCGCGGACCTTCTGCTGCTCGAGACCGTGCAGGACACGCTCAACGTCAAGGCGGGACTGGTCGGAATCGACCGCGCGATCGAAAAATCCGGAATCGCGCCCGGCATTGCGGTATCCGGCACGATCGAGACGATGGGCACGCTGCTCGGTGGCCAGGATATCGAAGCGTTCTACATCTCGCTGGCGCATCGCGATCTGCTCTGGATGGGACTCAACTGCGCGACTGGCCCCGACTTCATGACCGATCATCTGCGCACTCTCGCGCAAATCGCGCGCTTCAACGTCGCATGCGTTCCGAACGCGGGTCTGCCCGACGAAGACGGACATTATAACGAGACCGCTGCGATGCTGGCCGCCAAGGTCGGCCGTTTCGCACAGAATGGATGGGTGAATCTGGTCGGGGGATGCTGCGGCACGACTGGGGAGCATATCCGGCTGTTGGCGCAAGCCGTTGCAGGATTGAAGCCGCGCACGATTCCGACCGTCAGGCGCACGGCGGTTTCTGGAATCGAGGCGCTGGTGATCGATCAGGACACGCGCCCGGTGATCGTTGGCGAGCGGACCAACGTGCTGGGCAGCCGCAAATTCAAGCGGCTGATCGCGGAAAACAAATTCGAAGAAGCCGCCGAAATCGGACGCGCGCAAGTACGGCGCGGCGCGCATATCGTGGACATCAATCTGCAGGACCCGGATCGCGAGGAAATTCCCGACGTCGTCCGCTTTCTCGAAATCGAAGTCAAAAAAGTCAAAGCGCCGATCATGATCGACTCGACCGACTGGCACGTGGTCGAAGAGGCGCTCAAGCGCACCCCCGGCAAGTCGCTGATCAACTCGATCAACCTCGAAGACGGCGAACAGGCCGAGCGCTTCCAGGCGATCATCCGGCTGACCAGGACTTTCGGCGCCGCGATTGTCGTGATGTGCATCGACGAGGACAAGCAGCAGGCGCAGGCAATCACGCGCGAGCGCAAACTCGCGATCGCCGAGCGTTCCTACAAGCTGCTCACCGAAAAATACGGCATCGAACCCGAGGACATCATCTTCGACCCGCTGGTCTTTCCGATCGCGACCGGCGACAAGAATTATATCGGCGCGGGAATCGAGCTGATCGAAGGCATCAAGCTCATCAAGGCCGCGCTGCCGCGCGCCAAGACCAGCATCGGCCTTTCGAACGTTTCATTTGGACTTCCGGCCGCGGGGCGCGAGGTGCTCAACGCCGTGATGCTGCATCATTGCATCGAGGCGGGGCTCGACTTCGCGATCGTCAACACCGAGAAGCTGCCGCGCTATCCGTCGATTCCTGACGACGAGAAAAAGCTCGCCGACGATCTGATCTGGTGGCGCGGCGAGGATCCAATCGCCGCGTATGCCGCCCACTTCCGCGAGCGCAAGAGCGGCGTCGAAAAAGAGAATCGCAAGGATCTTCCGCTCCTGGAGCGGCTGCCGCGTTACATCCTAGAAGGCTCGAAAGAAGGCCTGACCGAGGATCTGGACGAGCTGCTCGCCACGATGGGTGCGCTCGAGATCATCAACGGACCGCTGATGAAGGGGATGGACGAAGTCGGTCGGTTGTTCAACGCCAACCAGATGATCGTCGCCGAGGTGCTGCAATCGGCCGAGGCGATGAAAGCCGCGGTCGCGCATCTCGAACCGCACATGGAGAAATCCGAGAGCTCCAATCGCGGCAAGATTATCCTGGCGACGGTAAAGGGCGACGTTCACGATATCGGCAAGAACCTGGTCGAGATAATTCTCTCGAACAACGGCTACCGGGTCATCAATCTCGGCATCAAGGTGCCGCCAGAGGATTTGATCAAGGCATTCCGCCAGCATCAACCCGACGCGATCGGACTCTCGGGTCTGCTGGTGAAGTCGGCGCAGATGATGGTCATCACGGCGCAAGACTTGAAGACCGCCGGAATCGATTGCCCGATCCTGGTGGGTGGCGCGGCGCTGTCGAACCGGTTCACGCGGATAAAAATTGCACCCGAATACCCTGGCCTGGTCGCGTACGCGAACGACGCGATGTCGGGGCTGGCGCTCGCCAACCAGATCATGGATTACGAGCGGCGCGAGACGCTCAAGCTTCGGCTCGAAGAAGATTCCGCGAAGATGATCGCGGCGACGCCTAAGCCCGCGACCGCCGCACCATCGGGAATCGCCGCGAAATCTTCAGTCCGGCGCGATATCGAAATTCCCGCCCCGCCCGATCTGAAGACTCACGTGCTGCGCGAATATGACTTGGCGGAAATATCGCGTTACATCAACCCCGCGATGCTCTATTCGAAGGATTTGGGGCTCCACAACGCGGAGAACGCGCTGCGTAGCGGCGACCCCAAGGCGCTCAAGCTGCGCGCGGAGGTCGAAGCGGTGCAGGACGTGATGGCGGCGCGCGGCGACATCACCGCTAACGCGATCTATCGGTTCTTCCGCGCGGAGTCGGACGGCGATCGGACCGTACGTCTGCTCAACGCCAACGCCAGCAGTGTGCTCACGACGTTCCGGTTCGGCCGCCAGGTACAGCCCCCGCATCTATGTCTGGCGGACTATATAGCCGATTCGCGCAGCGGGCGGGCGGATTACCTGTGCCTGTTCATCGTGACGATCGGCCAGGGCGTGCGCGCCCTGGGCGAGGAGTGGAAAAACCGCGGCGACTACTTGCGCTCGCATATCCTGCTGGCGCTTGCGAACCAGGGCGTCGAGGCGTTCGCCGAATTGCTGCACCAGAAGATTCGCGCGATGTGGGGAATCGGAGATCCGCCCGGCATATCGATGAAGGATCTCTTTCAGTCACGCTATCACGGCAAGCGCTATTCGTTCGGATACGGAGCCTGCCCGCGGCTCGAAGATCAAGCGCAGCTATTCGCGCTGCTCGAACCCGCGCGTCACGGAGTCGCAGTGGCCCTCACGGACGAATTCATGATGGATCCGGAATGCTCAGTCAGCGCACTCGTGTTTCATCATCCCGAGTGCAAGTACTTCAACTTGTCGCCCGACGATGCGCAGCGGCTCGAAGCCGAGTTCGCGGCTGCATCCGCCTGACAAACAAAAGCGCGCGGGAGCCGGTTGCCGCCCGCGCGCCGGATGATTCGGCAATCAGCCGCGGAAATTATTTCGCCGGCGCGCTGCTGCGCGCGGCCCCGTTCATCGCGCTGGCACCCATCGCGCGCAGCTCGATCGGCGCGGATTTTCCGCGAACCTCGCCGTGCTGCGGCTCGTAGCTCTCGCACCGGATCATCACTTCGCGCTCGCGCGGGCCGTCGAGCTCGACCATGAACACGCGCTGCCAGGTTCCAAGCGCGAGCCGCCCGTCCATCACCGGAATATGTTCACTGGTGGATAGCAGCAGATGCATCAGATGCGAGTGCGCGTTGGGATGCTCGTCGGGCGCGATGGGCGGTTTGCGCCGCGCCATGTCGTTGTGATTGTAGCCGGCGCCGGCCGGGCACAGCCGCGCGAGCATCGTTTTGAAATCCTCGATCAGCAGCTCTTCAGCTTCGTTGATTTTGATCGCGGCGGTGGTGTGGCGGGAGAAAACCGTGACGTGTCCGCTGTCGCATCCATGCTCGGACAGGTGTGCGTTGATGATATCGGTCAGGTCGACGAACTGAATTGGTTCAACGGTTCGAATCTGCACGATCGCGTCGGAAAGCGAAACGCAGTGCCGGCTCTTGAAGCCGCGAGGTTTCGTGACGATACGTGCAAGCGGTCGGCTATAACCCATGGTGGCTCCTCGGAACTCTCAGTGCGCGATATTCTATCCATTAGATCGTATGCGCACGGAGCCGCAGCGGGCAATCTTTTATCTCTGATCTGACCGACTAACCGCCGTTCGGTCAGTCGGTCAAGCAGCGCGCTGAATTGCGAATGATATTTGCTTGCAAAGCGCCGCAAGTTCGTGGCGCTTCGCGCGTCATCGCATGCCACAACCGGTTACCACGCGCGCGGAGTCACTATGCCTGGGAGGATTTGAGTTCGCGCCGCGCCAGTTCCAGATCCGAATCGACCATCATCGCGGTCAGTTCCGCAAAGCTGACGCGCGGAGCCCATTCGAGCGCGCGGCGCGCCTTGGCGGAATCGCCAATCAGGATGTCAACTTCCGAGGGGCGGAAAAAACGCGGATCGATCTCGACGTACTTTTTCCAATCGAGGCTGAGCCGATCGAACGCGAGCTCGAGAAATTCCTGCACCGGATGAGTCTCACCGGTCGCTATCACGTAGTCATCAGGACGCTCTTGCTGGAGCATCATCCACATCGCCTCGACGTAGTCGCCGGCAAACCCCCAATCGCGTTTCGCTTCGAGATTGCCGAGTGCAAGCCGAGACTGCATTCCGAGCTTGATCCGTCCGGCGCTGCGGGTGATTTTTCGGGTCACGAAATTTTCGCCCCGACGCGGAGATTCGTGGTTGAACAAAATCCCGTTGCACGCGAACAGTCCGTACGCTTCCCGGTAGTTGACCGTCTGCTCGTGCGCGTAAACCTTTGCGCAGGCGTACGGGCTGCGCGGATGAAACGGGGTGGTCTCGCGCTGTGGAATTTCCGCGACCTTGCCGAACATCTCGGAGGAACCCGCTTGGTACAGGCGCGCCGAGCGCCCGTGGCGATGGTTATGATCGCGCAACGCTTCGAGCAGGCGCAGCGTGCCCAGCCCCACCACGTCGGCGGTGTATTCGGGCTGATCGAACGAGATTCGCACGTGTGATTGCGCGGCGAGATTGTAAACCTCGTCGGGACGGACCTGCTCGATGATACGCCGCAGCCCGGTGCCGTCACCCAAGTCGCCGTAGTGAAGCTGCAGCCCGTCGGAGCCCGGCGCGAAGCCTTTGCGCAGATGGTCGATACGGCCGGTCGCAAAGCTCGAGGTGCGCCGGACGATCCCATGCACCTGGTAACCCTTGGTGAGCAGCAGCTCGGCCAGGTAGGAACCGTCCTGGCCGGTTACGCCGGTGATCAGAGCGATTTTCGCCATGCTGGCTCCATGAGGTGACCCCGGGCGCGCGCCGCAATCGAGCGCGGCTGCGGCGCCTCAGTCACCGCGCACCAAACGATGCGAATCGCTGTCGAAATGCTGGGTCGAGAATTCGTACAGTTCAGCGTCCTCGAGCGCTTCCATCTGATGCACCAGCCCGATGGGCACGTCCATGCATTCGCCCGCTTCGAGAACGAATTCCTCCAAAGTTTCCGACTCGGGCGATTCCTTGACGCGGATTTTGAGCCGGCCTGCACGCAGGTAAAACGATTCAGTCTTGATCTTGTGAAAGTGCAGCGAGCAGCGCTTGCCTTTTTTGATTTCCAGGATCTTGCCGCAATACTGGTCGTTGTTGGCGATCCAGACCTCGCGGCCCCAGCCTTTCGGCTCGATATGCACCGGCTTGCGCGCTCGATTCATCGATCTATCTCCTCGCTCCGCATTAACAACCGTCGCAAGAGTATGCCATGAGTTTGGAAGCGATTCATCACGCCGCCTCGACCGCTTTGGTCTGTAAGTTGCTCATGTACCGGACATAAGCGCAGGGGGCAGAGTCATAGAGACCCCTGCCCGAAAAAGTCAGAATCTTCGGGAACCCTCGAGCGCGGCATTTACTGGAGCGGCGAGTCCGAGCGCGCTTCGCGGACGTTTGCGGGTTTGGTTCCCGATAACACCGCAAAGATGAGATTGCGATACGAGCAGGACACTTCGACGAATCCCGCTTCGCGCAGCCACGCGAGCTGCTGGCCGACGGTCGCGGGCAGATCCTGCTTCATTCGCACCAGCGCCGCGTTGAGATCGCGTTCGCCGACCTTGAGTTCGCGTGCGCGTTTGATCCACAACTGGCGCGCGCGCTCGTCGATCGCAGCGCCTTCGCCTGCCACCTGATCGGCGTTGATGAAAACCCCGCCGGGCGTCAGATATTTGAAAATGTCGCCGAAGAGATGGCGCTTGCCGCTATCGGGCAAATGATGGATAGCCAGCGCTGACACGACGGCGTCGTATGGTTTCGAGGGCGCAGCCTTCGCGAAATCGGCGGTCACGAACTTCACGCGCTTGCCGAGCGGCTTCAGCCGTTGCCGCGCGATCGCCAGCATTTCGGGCGTGAGATCGAACAACGTCAGCCGCGCGTTGGGGAAGGCAGCGGCGATCATCGCCGACAAGAGCCCCGTACCGGCGCCGAGATCGAGCAATTCGAAACGATCGTCCGCCCCGAAGGGCAGCAGTTCGTGCGCCGTGCGATAGAAATCGTCGAAGCACGGAACCAGTTTGCTACGCGCACGATCGTAGCTATCCGCGCCGGCTGCGAATGCCTTGCGAACCGCCTTGGCCATCGCGCGAGCTTAGCCGATTCCGGCCGCTCTCGGCGAGGCTCGATCGGAGCACTGGGGCTGGTACGTACAGGATCGACGCGGGCTCGCCAGCGGACGGATGGGGACATTCGGAGATCAGACGGCGTTCGGCTCCCGAAGGCGCAGCCGGCTTGCGACGTTCGACTGAACCAGCTCGGAGGCTACCGAGTCGGCCAGCTCATTAACCTGTATCGAGAAGCGGCGCATCGCGATTCCATGGCGCTCGGCAAACGCCGTCAGTGACCCCATCTGCTCCGCAGACAGGCCGTCGGCCGCAAGCAGCAACTCATGGAAGTGGGCGGCTTCATAGATTCGTTCCAGGTCGCCAAAGGTGCCGAGCACGCGCTGCCCATGCATCAGCTTGCCGAGCTTGAACGCGTCGTCATCGATGAACCCGATCACGCGCGCGCTATGCCTGCGGCTGAAGAAGATGAAATTCGCCGCCGCCGCGCCTATCTCGCCTGCGCCGACCACCAGCACGCGGTCGTTTTGGGTCGCGAGCTGGCTGATTCCCTTGCGGATCGCCTGAAAGGACACGCGCGTCATTATCAGGAGGTTGAAGAGCAACAGTACGAACAGCACCACGATCGAGCCCGACAGCGAGACCGGAGCGAACCGCGCCGCAATTGTCAGAAACACTCCCGCCAGCACCGCGCCATTGGCAAACCGGAGCCCGTCGGACAGGCTGGTGTAACGCCAGATGCCCCTGTACACGCCGGCGATTACAAACGCCGGATAAGTCGCAAGCGCGACGTAGGGTACTTCGCGCAGGAGGATACCAATCGTCGCGCTACTGATATTGAAATCGAGCCGCAGCGCCTGCGCAGCCAGAAATGCGCCGCTGATCAGCGCGAAATCGACGGCGCCCTCCGCGATTCGCTGCTTATAGCCCAGGCGCAAAATAAACCGTGCGACTCCCTGTACATGTCCATACTCGAGACCGGGCGGATTGTTCTCAAAGGTCAGGTCCATCATGAACAGGGCCAGAACGGCCGTCGCCAGGACCAGAAAAGGCAGCGCGACGATCACGTTTTCATGCGTGAGGACGTTCGCCGCGAATCCGCATAGCGCGCCGACCGCGGCCACCGCGCAGCAAACCACCACTGCAGCCCGATCCGTCAGCCCCAGCGAAAGCAGGCGATGATGCGAGTGATCGCTGCCGTGGCGCGAAATCCAGCCGCCGGTCGCCAGCCGGGTTACGCTGACGATTCCGGTATCGAGCAGCGGTACGATCATCACCATTACCGGAAACACATACTTGGTAAGCCGCGAATTGGTTGCCAACTCTCCACCAGCCAGCGCCAGCGCTCCGAGCAGGTAACCGAGCGGCAGCGCACCCGCGTCACCCATAATTATCGAGGCGGGCGGAAAGTTGAAAAACATGAAGGCGCCCAGCGAGCCAACAATCGCGAGACTCGGCATCCATACCTGCGGCGCATGATGCATGATTCCGGTCGCGGCGATCGCAGCCGCCGCGATAACCCCGATTCCGGCCGCAAGACAATCAAGCCCGTCGATCAGATTGAATGCGTTGGTGGTCGCAAGCAGCCACACTACCGCCAATCCGAAATCGAGCGCGGGCCATGGAGTGAGCGCATACGGCGGCAGAGCAAAGCCGACAGCCCAAGTGCAAATCGCCGCCTGGCAGAGGAACTTCTGGTAGGGCCGCATCTCGAGCGCGTCGTCGATGACGCCGACGATCAGCAGCGCTCCGGCTCCGCCTAGAATCCATAGCGACAAGCTATGGGTCATCGCCAGCGCAAGCAGGATCGCGCCAATTATCGGCGCGCCGCCGAACTCCGCGATCTGTTGGGGCCCGGAAGTGCGCACCGCCGGACAGGCTGTAAGCCCAAGTTTGCGCCCGGCCACGATCGCAAGCGGAAGGGTTGCGACCGCAACTGCGAACGCCACCACTGCGACCAGACCGATCGCGATAAACTGCTCACTCATCGCGCGGAACTAACCCTCAATACTCCCCCATATTGAGCGATTCACAGAATATGGCCGCTTAACGCCGCCCGCAAGAGACTATTAAAGACAAGCGTAATGGAAAGGAAATCATGGAGTGATGGCTGATCAACTGGGAGCGTTTGGAAACGTGTCAGGATTTGCCGGGTGGAGTGCGCGGCGTACGATGTTCAGGCGGCTCGGCCGACTCTCGCGAGCATCGCGGCGAATGCGCTGGTTGCAACAGTGCGATCGAACTGGCGCACAGCGACTTGGCGCGCCCGTTCGCCCATCGCGCGAAGCTCATTGCGATTGCGGTTGGCACCAAGGACTGCGTCGGCGAGCGCGCCGGCGTCACCCGGCTCGACCACGAATCCGACACGATTCTCGCGCGCGATTCGCGCGACTTCGGCGCGCTCTTCCATCATCGCGACGAACGGCCGCCCGGCGGCGAGGATGCCGTAGATTTTGCTTGGCACCAGGCATCCGGCGGCGCCACGCATGAGCGGGATCAAGTGCAGGTCGGCAGCGCCCAAGGACTCGGCGAGTTCCTCTTTCGGCCGATAGGGCAGGAACATAACGTTGGCAAGGCCGCGCTCGCGCGCGAGCTTGATCAGCGCGGATTTGCGCGCTCCTTCACCGATCATGACGAAGACAATCCCGGGCTGATTCGCGACCCGCCCTGCGGCGTCGAGCACAGCCTCGAGATGTTGGGAGAGGCCGATATTGCCGGAATACATCACGACGAATCGCTCGCCGAATTGGGCGCGGAACGGATTGTGCGCAAGCGGATGGATGAGCGTGGTATCAACCCAATCGGGGATGACCGAGACCTTGTCGGCGCAAACGCCCTTGGCGATTATGCGTTCTGCCATGTCGTGGCCGAGCGTCACGATCTCGTCGGCATGGCGATAGGCGAATGAATTTGCGCGCGTGAGAAGCGCGAGCAACGCGGGATTTTTGAGTCCGCGATTGGCGTATGCGATATCCGGATAGAGATCGCGGACGTTATAGACCATACGGCAGCCGAACCGCCGCTTGAGTGCGGCGGCCAGCGCGCCCAACAGCGGGGGATCGGTTTCCGCGATAATGATATCCGGGCGCTCGATATGCCGGGCCGCGAACGCGGCGAGCATGTAGTAGGTCGCGAGATTGGTGATTCGGCCGACGAGACGCGTCTTTGAAAACCGCGTGCCCCAGGTGCGGATGATCTCGATCTGACCGCGGCGATCGTGCGTGAGCAACCGGCGCGGCGATCCGTCGCGCGAGGCTTCGCGATGCAGCGACGGTCCGGCTATAACCGTGATCTGATGCTGCGCAGACAGGTCGTCGCAAAGCTCGGTCAGAAACTGACCGGTCGCTTCGGGATCGGGCCAGAACGAGCGATTTAGAAAGAGCAGTCGCGTGCGACGCGCTCCGGACAAGCGTCAAACCTGAAATCGCGATTTAGGTGCGAGTAGCCTGCGGTCAGGCCGACGCCGCCACTGGCTCGCTTGAGAGTTTGAGCCGCACCTGTTCCTCGATCCAGGCATAGGTGCGTTTGATCCCCTCTTCCAGCGAGATTTCCGGCTCCCACTTGAGCACGGCGCGCAGCCGGGTGTTGTCGGAGTTGCGTCCGCGCACACCCTGCGGACCGTCGATGTGCTTCTTGCCTACGCGGATCGCCGCGGCCTTCGCCACCATATCGGCCAGTTCGTTGATCGTGACCATCCGATCCTGCCCGAGATTGAGCGGCTCACGATGATCCGAACGCATCAGCTTGTAAATGCCGAGCACGCAGTCATCGATATAGCAGAACGATCGGGTCTGCTCGCCGTCGCCCCAGATTTCGATTTCGTGATTGCCGGTCAGCTTCGCATAGGCGATTTTGCGGCACATCGCGGCTGGCGCCTTTTCGCGGCCGCCGTCCCAGGTGCCCTTGGGGCCGAAAATATTGTGGAAGCGCACGATGCGCGTCTCGAGGCCGTAATCCTCGCGATAGTGCGTGCACAGGCGCTCAGTGATGAGCTTTTCCCATCCGTAGGCGTCCTGCGGCATCGCGGGGTAGGCGTCTTCCTCGCGCAGCGGCGTAACGTTGGTCTCGGTCTGCTTGAACTCGGGATAGATGCACGCCGAGGAGCTGTACAGATAGCGCTTCACGCTGTTCTGGTGAGCCGACTCGAGGGTTTGGAAATTGATCATCGCGTTGTTGAATAGGATCTGCGAATGATGCGCCGAGATAAAGCCCATCCCGCCCATGTCGGCTGCGAGCGCATAGACTTCTTCGATCCCGCGTGTGGCCTCGAGGCAATTTTCCCAACGCCGCAGGTCGAGCAGCCGGAAATCGTCGCACGCGGTGGCGGCGAATTCAGGCTTCTTGATATCGACGCCGCGAACCCAATAGCCCTTCTGTTTGAGAAAGGCCGCCAGAAAACTGCCGATAAAGCCGCCGGCACCGGTAACAAGAACTTTTGTCGCCATATGCTCCTCTGAGTGCGAGGATTATTTCATTGATGTTTACGAGAGTCAAACTTACGTCTCGCGTGTGATGACGTATGAACCCATCGCTAACAAGTCCATCCGCGTTCTTAGAAAGCAGTCTAGCGCCTCTTCAGGCCTCTGCACCACGGGTTCATTTTCATTAAATGAAGTGTTGAGCAGCACCGGAACACCGGTTTGCCGCTCGAATTCGCTAATTAGCTGATAATACGATGGGTTTTGGCCTTCGGAGACAGTCTGCAAGCGGCCGCTGCCGTCAACATGCGTGGTCGCCGGAATGATCTCGCGCTTTTCCGGGCGCACCGAATACGCCATCAGCATGAACGGCGACGGATGCGATTGGGTGAAATATTCCCCAGCTTTCGCTTCAAGAATCGACGGCGCGAAAGGCCGGAACGCCTCGCGCCGCTTGATCTTGATATTGAGGATCTCGCGCATCCCGGCACGACGCGGGTCGGCTAAGATACTGCGATTGCCGAGCGCGCGCGGCCCCCACTCCATGCGTCCCTGGAACCAGCCGACGACCTTGCCCTGCGCGATCTCGTTCGCAACCAGACATAACAACTCAGGCTGATTGTCAATCTTGCGCACGACGCATCGTTGCCGCACGATTTCGCCGCCCGAGCGCTCGAGCACCGCCGCGATTTCGCCGTCGCTGTATTGCGCGCCCCAGTACGCATGCTCCATCACAAAGTCGCGTGGCCGCGGGCCGCTTTGATGCCAGGCCTGCATCGCGGCGCCGATCGCAAGGCCCGCGTCGCCGGCGGCGGATTGGATATACACCTGCTCAAAGCCGGTGGCTTCTAAGATCTTGCCGTTGGTCACGCAGTTATAGGCAACCCCGCCCGCCAGGCACAACGAGCGCATCCCGCTCGCACGCCGCAGTTCGCGCAGGTTATCGAGCACAACCTCTTCGAGCCGCCGCTGCATCGAGGCGGCGATTGCGTGATGGCGATGGTTCAGTGGCTCAGCGGCGTCGCGCGCGGCGCCCAGCCGCTTCACGAGCTGGTCCGAGTACAGGCGCCCGATTGCGGGTTCACCGCCGGCCCAGGTCATGTCGGCGGTCGCGCGCTGATGCAGAAAATAAGCGGGATTTAGTGTGTAGCCAAGGCGCCCACCGCCCGGCGCGATCACGATGCGCCGAAACTCCTCGAGCATCTCCGGCTCGCCATACGACGCGAGTCCCATCACCTTGTATTCGTCGCCATAGCGCGGAAAGCCGAGGTATTGCGTGAGCGCGGTATAGTAGATGCCGAGCGAATGCGGAAACGCGACTGCGCCCCACGGCTCGATTCGGCCGCCGCGCCCGACGCCCCACATCGCGGAGGCGAAATCGCCCAGTCCGTCGATCGAGAACAGCGCTGCTTCGTCAAATGGTGAAACCAGGAACGAACTCGCGAGATGCGCCATGTGATGCTCGACGCGGCGCACCTCGAATTTCGCTTCGGTGGTCCCGAGCGCACGCGCAACTTCGGCGCCGATCGCGGCGAATCGTCCTTGCACGCCGAGGCGTCCAGCAGCCCGCGCCGGCATCCGCAACGCGTACATTGCCTTGCGAACGATCCGCGCCCACGGGTCACGAGCGACGGCGATCACGTCGATTTCGCGCGGCGATGCGCCTGCGGCCTCGAGCACGTAGCGCAGCGCATGGGCCGGAAACCCCGCCTCGTGTTTGACGCGCGTGAAACGCTCTTCTTCCGCCGCGGCGACCAGCCGTCCATCGACGATCGCAGCCGCGCTCGCGTCGCCATGATAAGCGTTCAGTCCAATAATCAGCATGAGGAATAGGAAAAGCGCGACAGCTCAGATCGCGCGATGCGCGCGGTCCGCCGCAGAGGCATCCGCTACACCCTGGATTCCGAGTAATTCCTCGTAGCAACGCATCATGTCACGCGCGCATCGCTCCCAGGAATATCTGTCGATCATCCAAGTCCGGCCGCGGGCGCCCATCTCAGCCAGCGGCATCGCGGCGATCCGCTCGAGTGCGGCCGCGAGGCTAGCCGGATCGTTGGCGACCCAAAGCCCGCAACCTTGCGTTTCGAGACTAGCCCAAGGCGTTCCACGACTGGCGATCACGGGCACCGCGCGAGCAAGAGCCTCGGCAATCACGATGCCGAAATTCTCGGTATACGACGGAACCACCACCACGTCCTGATTGGCAAACCATCGCTCTTTGTCTTCGCCACGGACCGCTCCAGACATGGTCGAGTCCGCGCGCGCAGCGACCCGGGCCGCGATCCGGCTTTGATACTCGCGCGTGCCGCTGCCGGCGATCGCGAGCGAGAACGCCGGCCTTCTCCGATCGGCGAGCATCGCGCAGGCATCGAGCAAGTTCTCGATTCCTTTCTTTGGATCGATCCGGCCAATAAATCCGATCCGCAGTTTGCCTGCCGATTCCACACGCTCAACGCGCTGCGGAATCTCGACACCGTTGGGGACGATTATCCGAGCGACGGCAGGAAAGCGCTCCGAGCTTTCGGACGCCTCCTGGTCCGAAGTCAGATGCAACGCCATCTGGCGAGGCGCGCTCGCACCGCAGATTTTTTCCCAGATCGACTTTAACGCGACGCGCCGCGATCCGCGCCATCGTTGCAGCGCGCCATGCGGCGTCCACACGACAGGACGGCCGAGGATCCGCGCATACGCAAGCGTCGGAATGGTTGGGAAAGAATAGACCGCGTGCAGGTGCACCAGATCGGCCCATCGAATCATCGCCGGCAGCCGCGCGAGCATCGCAGGAGCGGCAGTATCCGCCGCGAGCCGCGGGCAGTAGATCGTCTCGATATCAGTGCCGCGTGTCCAAGCTGCGCGAGCTTGCGGCGTCAGGCGCTGATGCTCCCCGTTGGCATCGGTGGTTAGCACCCGCACGTGGGCGCCAGCGCGCGCAAGATGATTCGTCAGTTGGTAGACGGCTTCCACCACGCCGCCAAAACGCCACGCGGGCGGATAGCAGGGCGTTACCTGCAGCACGCGCATGGTGTTCGGCCGGGTCCGGGATTCTCCGGCCTCTTTCATGATACGGCGCGCAATAGCTATTGCTCCGCAGTCACGAGAGTCCGCTCGTCAACTCCGGATAACTCGAAATGAAGCAACAGCACGAACCGATCGACCACGAATAGATAGATCAGGGTCCATGGAATACCGCCGAACACCATGGCGGTGCCACTCTCGATATCAAACAGCGAACTAACGATGAATATCGCGGCAACGAGTGCGCCCAATCCCATTTCCGGATGAATGAACATAGCCAGTAGCACTCGATAGATCATTCCAATTACAAACATTCCGACGAGCACGCCGATCACTCCGAAATTGGCATACTGCTCGACCAACTGCGCAAAATTTATCGAGGTGCCCGGATTCTCCAGACTCGAATAACCGTAGCGTTGGCCAAAGGTGCGTCCGGTGACTTCTTCCGGCTTGCCGGGCCATATTATCCGCGGGATCGGCTTGAAGAGAAGTGGATAATAGGTCTCCCCTCCCCAGTAGGGAACGACTTTGGGCGTCAAGGACATCACGTCAGCCAGCATTGGAAATACCGACAGACGCGCTCCGGCGGCCTGCACCAACGCGTCGGGGGGTACCTCGCCGCCGATGATCGTTCGATAAACCAGGCCGTACATATACTCCGCCTTTTGCAAATCAGAGGCGTTGTACAGTTCCCCGCTGGGAGACCAGGTCGCGCTCCGGTAAGGCAGTTCCAGCGGACGGATTATGAACAATGCCGCGGTCCCCGTGAATACCAGGATCCATGGAATGCGATGCGATAGTGCGGAGTACATCAGTACCAGCGTCATGGCTATGACTATCGAACCTCCCGATGCTCCGCCCAACAAGCCGATTCCCAGCCGCATCGGCACCAGCACCAGAAACAGCAACCACGCTGATGGCCGTGTGAGCCTGCCTATCCACCACAGTCCGATCAGGATGCAGATGCCGACGGTGAAACTATCTTGCGCATAGCCGGTTACCTGCGCCAGGGATTTTGGCAATCCCGGTATATGACCGGCGGATAATAGCAATCCGAAGATCGCCATCACGAACCCTGCCAGACGAACCGCGCGAGCGTCGCTCCAGCGCATCCGGAAGCGCGGAACCATCGAGCGTATAGGCATCCAGGGCCATGCATAGTAGCCGGCGAGCATCAGAATCATTCCGGCCAGCGCAAGGCGCAGCGCGGTTTCAATCCATCGGTGGGACACGTCGGGTTGGTATGGATTGCCGGCAAATGATCTGAGTAGAAAAACGCCTAATCCGTAGGAATAAAAGTACAATAGGGTAATAAGAACAATGAATGGCGGGTTGGGATCGATGCCAAGCCGCCATAGCCAGAGTGGAAGGGCAATCAGCCCTAACATCAACGAGCCATAGACTCGTTCGGTCAGTGTGCTATGAGCCGGCGCGATATAGTTGAGCGCGAAGATGATAAGCGCAAATACCAGTCCCGCGGCGAGTTGACGAAGCAAAGAAAACTTCGCGCGCGGGCGAGTGCTTACGAGCTGATAAATATCCTCGCCGATAAATTGCGGATCACCGGTATTCGCCCGGTAGTCCGCCGTGAGTTGTGCTTTAGTCACTTGGGTGCGGCCTCTCTCAGTTCGCGCCCGGAGCGCAACAGCGCGACCTCCGCAAGGATTTCGGCCAGACGGTCCGCGTAAGTATCCCGCCCGCCTGAGATCTTGCGATGCCCCGCCGCCGCGATCGCGCGCCGATCATCGTCGCGGGGGAGCCATTGGCGAACCTTCGCCACCAGCTCCTCGGAGGTGCTGAAGAATGCCGCCTCGCGATCTTCCGCGAACAATTCCTGATGCGCATCGGTCCGTTCGGCCAGCATAAACCCGCCACACGCCGGAAGCTCGAACGTGCGCATCACATGGTCGTCGCGATTCGCGCGCCGGACCAGATTCACGCAGATTTTCGCGCCCCCGACCGCGAGCCGGAAGTCGCGCGCGATCGCGTTGCCGCGCCAGTAGCGTCGCAGCGCAGGATAGCGATCCCAATATCCGCCGTAGAGACTCAGACGCAGCTCGGGAAGCGCGCGGACAAGAGTCTCAAAGTACGGAGCGCGGTCCGCGTCGCCTCCGCCGATGAACATCGCGTCGCAATCGAAGCGGCGATGCTCCTCCGGGGTCGTGGGCGGCTCCGGAAAATGGAGATTCGGCTTGTAGCCGAATCGCACGTAGATCGCGCGCGCGCCTCCCGCACGGATTACGTCATCCATCACCGCGCGCTTGGTGCATACGTACAGATCATAGAGCGGAATCGATTCGACCAGATCGCGCGTGCTGCTCGCGGGATTAAACGGATCATCCGATGCCCAGTTTACCATCACGGCGCCGGTCACCTCGCGCACCTGACGCACAGTGGCGGCCGAGAAGTAAGCGCCCTTGCCGACGAGCACAATCTCCGGCGCAGTGCGCCGCGCCTCGGCGACAAGAGCGGTGTTGAACGCGCGATAACCGGCGGGGTGGCCGGCGACGCGCTGTGCGATTCGCTGTGCGATCGAGCGCCGCGGATGGAGATGCCTGGCTTCATCGAAGAACGTAAACTCGCATTCGCCGCGCGCCGCCATCGCCTCGAGCGCTTCCAGGAAATGCCCGCTTGAGGGCCGATAGGCGCTCGTTTCAGTGTACAGGATTCTCATCTGGTGGCAGGTTCTGAGCCCCTGGATCAACTGTATCTCCGATTCACCAGTACGAACCGTTTTCATGGAGCCGAAACTTGCGCGGGCGTTCGTCGTCCGACGGACGCTTCCAGGCGTCATTCACCAGCGCGCCGATATTCGCATTCGAGTCCCACCTTCCGCCCATGATGCCAAATAGCAACTGTGTCGCTCCGCCCATGTGAATACCGAAAGCGCCTAACGACTTCGCATGGACCGCCAACGGCACCGACCACGCGCCCGCTCCGATGATCGCGACGTCGAACGGCCGCGCGCCCATCTGCTCTTTTAGCGCCGACAAGCCGGCGAACCAGTCAGAATATTCCGGCTGATCGATAATCCCCGCGGGCTGCGGGCAGCGCACGACGCGAAGATCGAACTCCGGCAGCATGCCGGGCTTGGCCGCCCAAATCTCGTTGCGTCGCTGATATTGAGCGTAGATGGATTTCTCAAATGGACTTACGACGACGACGCGCTTGCCCGCCAACTGCGTACTCCAGGGCCGCTGATGGTGAAACGGTTCAAGCGCGGAAAGGGCGCACAGCGTTGCGCCGGAGGCATAGCGTCGGCGGGCCGCGGCTTCGCCGAAGTTGTACCAGACCCCGAGCAGGTCAATCCCGCCGAGCGTTTGAAGGAATTCGCGGCTGAAGCGGGAGAGGGTGGGCGGATCCGGCGGATAGATGCCTGCGGTGACGTGCGCCCACCATGCATAGTGGCCGAAATTTTGGCACAGATCGTTGGAATCGCGACGCCGCAAATAGACGCGTGCCACTTTTATCTCGGTTGCGCCGATTTTGCCGGCCGCCCCCGGATGATGAATCATCTCGGCTATCCGGTCATTACCGTCCTGGCCACTGAGTATCGTCTCGCCTCTATATTTTATGCGCTCGATCAGAAACCGATGCCGCGCGACCGGTCGAATCAGGGCTTTGACCCGCGCGATGATTTGTTCACGCATCAGTCGGTCCCTTTGTGACTAATCCGCCGTGCTGCCCCGTCCGCTCCGCGAGCGCCGATTGATACATCGCCGCCATCTTCTCGCCGTAGCTGTTCCATCCGCCGATAGCACGCACTCGCGCGAGCGCGGCGGCGCCCATCGCGTCGCGCGCCTCGGGATGCTCGTAGAGATAAACCAGCTTCGCGCCGATCGCATCGGGGTCGCGAATCGGGACGATAAACCCTTCGCTGCCGTCGGTGAACAGGTCCTCGGCACCAGTGTTGGTGGTTGCGATTACCGGAACTCCGCACGCCATCGCCTGCGCCATAACCAAACCGAAGCCGTCTTCGATTGAGGGCAGCACGAGCACAGACGCCTGCGAATATTGCTCGGCCAGCCGCGCGCGGGGCAGTATGCCCACATGACGAGGCGCAACGCCGGAGCTGTCAATGGTCTTTTTCACTTCAGCATCCATGTGGCCGATCAGCACCAGGTCGAGCTCAGAAATCGATGCGCGCCTGACCGCTTCGAGAAGATAGCCGACGCCTTTGCGGATAGAAATCGACCCGACAAACAGCACGCGGAAGACCGAATCGCGCTTGGGCGTTGGACGAAACATCGCGAGATCGACGCCATATGGATTCAGTCGCAGCTTCTCGCGCGGGACGCCCTGCTCGATGAATGATCGCAGAGAGAACGTCGATGGCACGCTGATCAGATCGCAGAATTCATATTCCGCGAGCTCGCGCTCCAGGATGCGAGCGTTGGTGCCAGCGAACGGAATATCGAAGCGGGCGTACTCTTCGCGCAGAATTTCATTCTGGAACCTGATATGCGA
>JBAPSR010000173.1:0-2512 GCA_049281755.1 Binataceae bacterium (SeqCode) | reverse complement strand
CCGCAGTATCGCGCATCGCGATCCCGGTGAGCTTCGGCGCGAGGTCGCTGGTCACGAGGTCGGCGGGTCCGCCAAGCTCCGCGATCACTCGCTCGACCGACGCGCGGTCAAGGATGTCGCCGGTGATCACGGTGACTCCCGCCGGAATGCTGGAGCATCGCGCGAGATCGACGCCGACGATCCTTCCCGACGGACCTGCGGCTCGCGCCATGATCGCGAGCCATCCGCCGGGAGCGCATCCGAGGTCGGCGATTCGCGCGCCGCGCGGCACCAGCTTTGCGCGCGCGATCAACTCTTCGATTTTAAACGCCGCGCGCGACGGGAGTCCGCGCTCCCGCGCCTTGCGATAGTACTTGTCGCGCGGCTCGTAGGTGGCCATCGTGAATTACCGTTCGATCAGAGTTGTTCGCAGAATAGTTCGCAAATTTCCGCTGTGCAGTTTGATCCGCGCGTCCGAGCCGGTATTCTGAAGGGCTCTGCAAACCGATCGCGTCGAAGTAAGCCGGATGCCGTCCATCAATCTTGACGATCTGAATCCTGAACAGCGCGCCGCGGTGATCGCAGAGCCCGGCCCGATCCTGATCCTGGCCGGCGCCGGCTCGGGCAAAACCCGCGTGCTCACTTACCGTATCGCCCACCTGATGGAGGCGCGCAAGGCCGCGCCCGAGGCGCTGCTCGCGGTCACCTTCACCAACAAGGCGGCGGCCGAAATGCGCGAGCGAGTGGCGGCGCTTATCGGCGAGGATACGCGCGCGCCGTGGGTGAGCACGTTCCATTCCGCGTGCGCGCGAATCCTGCGCTATGAGGGCAGCGCACTCGGCTTCGATCGCAACTTTTCGATCCTCGACGAGGGCGACTCGTCCGCGGTGATGCGCCGGGTGCTCGAGGACGCGATGCTCGCCGACTCGCCGCCGGTGGAGGTTCTGCGCGCGCGAATCGAGCAGGCCAAGAACGAGGCAATCTCCCCCGCCGCGATGGCCGAGATAGTCGAAAGCGATCGCGATAAGCGAATCGCCGAGCTGTACACGCTCTATCAGAAGCGGCTGCTCGCGATGAACGCGATGGATTTTTCCGACCTGCAGATGAATGTCTGGACGCTGTTCGAGCATTATCCGGAGATCCTGGAAAAATGGCAGCGCCGCGCCGCGCATCTGCTGGTTGACGAATACCAGGACACCAATCGCGTCCAATATCTGCTGGTGCGCGCGCTCGCGCAGCGCTCGGGCAGCCTGTGCGTGGTGGGTGACGAGGACCAGTCGATCTACCGATGGCGCGGCGCCGATATCCGCAACATCCTCGATTTCGAGCGCGACTGTCCCGAGGCGCAGATTTTCAAGCTCGAGCAGAATTACCGCTCGACCAAGACGATCCTTGCGGTCGCTGCCGGCGTGATCCGCAACAACACCGAGCGCAAGGACAAGACGCTGTGGACCGAAAATGAAGCGGGCGATCCGGTGGTCTATTTCACCGGGATGACCGAGCGCGAGGAAGGGGATTTTATCGCGCGCGAGATCGCGCGGCTGGTCGCCGAGGGCGGCTTGCGTCCGATGGACTTCGTGGTCTTCTACCGCACCAACGCGCAGTCACGGGTGATCGAAGAGGCGCTCGTGCGCCGCCGGATCCCGTACTACATCGTTGGCGGTGTGCGCTTTTACGAGCAGCGCGACGTCAAGGATCTGCTGGCGTACCTGCGCGTGCTCGCAAATCCCGCCGACGCGGTGAGCCTGGAGCGGATGGTCGCGACGCCGCCGCGCGGAATCGGCGCCAGGACGGTCGAGGCGATAAACGAAATCGCCGCGCACGAAAAGATCGCCGCGTTCGAGGCGATCGGCCGGCTCGAGACCGTATCCGTCGTCGCGCTCAGAATCGCGAAATCCGCGGGCGCGCTTTACTCTTGGATGCGCGATCTGGCGGCGCGCGCGAGCTCGATTGCCGTGCGCGAGATCGTCGCGGAGGTGGTGCGCCACTCCGGCTTCGAGCCATACCTCGACGGACTTCTTGATGCCGCCGCGCGCAAGCAGAACCTGGCCGAGCTGCTCACCGCGGCCGGCGCCTTCGACGCCGAGAACTCCGGCGGCGGCCTGGCCGAGTTCCTCGAACGCGTGGCGCTCGTCAACGACGCCGACCAGGTTTCGGGAGCGACAGGACGCGCGGCGCTGATGACGCTGCATACGTCGAAGGGTCTCGAATATCCGGTCGTGTTTATCGCAGGGATGGAGGAAGGATTGTTCCCGCATAGCCGCTCGGCCGACAGCCCCGACGAGATCGAGGAAGAGCGCAGGCTTTGCTACGTCGGGATGACGCGGGCGCGGCGAATGCTCTACCTGACCAACACGCTCTCGCGCGAGCTTTACGGAAGACGCGACGAGCCGCGTCCCTCGCGCTTTCTGGCCGAGATCGACGGCGGGCTTCTGCGCCGAATCGCGCCCGAGCGCGAGCGCACTGTGCTGCGCGCCCCTGCCGAGCTGAATCGTCCGTACGTCGACTACAGCGACAGCCAGCTCTCCGAGGA
>JBAPSR010000172.1:0-5969 GCA_049281755.1 Binataceae bacterium (SeqCode) | reverse complement strand
CGGCAATCGCCGGCCCAGTCGCAAATCTTCTCATCGATAAAGGCTCTCCTCGCGCTCGACGTGCCTCAGTGCCCACCACCAATCGCCGGCCGGTTGGATCCATGATCATCAAGTCGTCGCAAACTACTACCCCGAGTCCGCGCCGAAAGAAACGACAGCAACGATCGCGACAGATTTTATACCTGCCCACTTTGTCCGTGAGATCTGCTCTGATAAGAATTCGGGACCGCGTTCACCATCAGACGCTGGGGGGTTGCAAATGTATCGATCGATTCCGAGGTTGCTGTGTGCCATCGCGCTGGCGATCGCGATGGCCGCGAGCTTTTTGGTGACGTGCGCCATCGCCGATGAAGCGGACGGCTTTCCGACCACCACACCGATCAAGCATCTGGTGATTATCTTTCAGGAAAACGAGAGCTTCGATCATTACTTCGGAACCTATCCCAATGCCACCAATCCTCCGGGCGAGCCGGTCTTCGTTCCAGCCCCGGACACTCCCTCAATTAATGGACTGAGCCAGGCGCTGCTGACCATCAATCCCAATGGCGTCAATCCGTTCCGCTACGATCGCTCGCAAGCGTTTACCTGCGACGCGGAAAACCGCTACATGGCCGAACAGCAACAGTTCGACATGGGCCTGATGGACAAGTTCGACGCGATTACTCCGGTTCCCGTGGGATGCCCTGACTACGGTTACGGCAGCGGGTTTGTGATGGGCTATTTCGACGGCAACACCGTGACCGCGTTGTGGAATTACGCGCAGCGTTTTGCGATGAGCGATAATTCCTACAACACGACCTTCGGCAGCACCCTGCCGGGGCACATCAACCTGGTTTCGGGCCAGACCAACGGCGCGATAC
Source organism: Binataceae bacterium (SeqCode) (assembly GCA_049281755.1). Lineage (GTDB taxonomy): Bacteria > Desulfobacterota > Binatia > Binatales > Binataceae > JBARDN01. The sequence goes on along the minus strand of JBAPSR010000172.1, from coordinate 5,109 downwards.
CCACTCCGACCAATACGAAGCTGGTCCTCGATGGCACCCTGATCGCCAACGCGCAGCCGACCGGCGACGTCTGTTTCGCCAGCGCCACCCAAACAGTTCAAATGTCAGGAATGAACTTTGGTGATCTACTCAATGCAAAGGGAATCAGTTGGGGTTCATTCGAGGGCGGGTTCAATCTGCAGCAGGTCAATCCCAACGGCACGACCGGATGTATGCGCAGCCACGTCAATACGATAAGTGGCATGACGATTTTCGATTACAACGGTCAATACACGCCGTTCCAGTACTATCCGCAAACCAGCAACCTCGCTCACACGCGGCCCGCCAATCTCTCCGAGATCGGGCATGCCGGTCCAGCCAACCACGAATATGACCTGAACGATCTTCTCGCCGCCGCGAAGGCCGATAACCTGCCTGCGGTGAGCTATGTCAAAGCTGAGCGTTATGAGACTGGACACGCGGGAGGGATTTCGGATCCTCTGAATGAGCAGACGTTCCTGGTCCAGACCATCAACGCACTCGAGAAGCTGCGGCAATGGAAAAACATAGCGATCATAGTCTCCTTCGACGACAGCGACGGTGACTATGATCATCAGATGAGTCCGATCTTCAACAGCTCGACGTCGTCGATCGACGCGCTCAACGGCAGCGGAATCTGCGGGTCAGGCAACCCTGTGCTTGGCGATGCTGAGGTGCGATGCGGTTACGGTCCGCGATTGCCGCTGCTGATCATTTCGCCCTACGCGAGGTCCAATTTCGTTGACCATACAATCACCGATCAGACTTCGATCCTGCGCTTTATCGAGGACAACTGGTCAACCGGCCGGATCGGCGGAGGCTCCTACGACGCAATCGCTGGTCCGCTCACCAACATGTTCGACTTTACCGGGCGCAGGCGTACGCGGCCTCTGTTTCTCCAGTCGGACACCGGCGAGCGCACTCGCGGCGAAGACTAGTGACAGCTAGCGATTCGTGCGTGGCGTGACCTCCGCGATCAGGAGGCGGTAGCCGACATCGAGGCTCTCCCGGGCGCGCAGCTCTCCGAATCGCCGGTCCCACGCGCCGTCTCGAAGATCGCGCGCCAGGCGCTTGAGGCCGCTGTAGATAGACTGCTGTGGTAACTGCGAGAAACCGGACATAGACGCACGACGCCGCGGATCCAGGTACTCCTCGGGCCTGCGCCAGAAAGCAGCCAGGAAGCCGTCCTGGCAGTCGTGCGGAACCGGCACCGGAATTATCTTTGCGCCCAGGTATTCCGCGAGCTCATCGATCGGACCAAAACGAGTGGAATCGAAAGCCATGATTTCGGGAAAGTAGTCCGCCGTCAGCCAGAACGAAGCACCTGCCGCTACGTCCCAACTGAGAATCACGATCCGTTTCCGCGCCACGCGCCGCATCTCGGCTAGTCCGGCGCGCAGATCGCGCCAATGATGGATCGTCAGAACGGCGAGCGAGGCGTCGAAGGAATGATCGGCGAACGGAAGCTGCTCGGCAATTGCGCGCACCACCGGCGCTGAACCGGGTGGCCGTTGCGAGATCATTTCGATCGAAGGCTCGACCGCAGTCACCGCGAGATGACGAGGCTCATACGAGCCGGTGCCCGCGCCGATATTCACCACCGTCGCAGCGTCGCCGAGCGCGTCCAGGATCTGCAGTGCAACTCGCGGATCGGGTCTGCGACTTTGCGCATAACCGCGTCCGATCTTGTCGTAATCGCCGCTGCGATTCACCGGTCAAAAGTTATCACGCTGATGTTTCGAAAGCGTTTTGAGGTCTTCCGGTTCGTTACTCCGGGACTCGCTTGTGTGCGCCGCTTCAGATCGGCTTCTATTCTGCCTCTTCTGCATATTCGTCCAGCACACGGTCAGAGTAGTAACCCACATGCTTCTGCTGAGCGAGCTCTTCGATGCTCTCGTACGACAGGTAGGTACAGGATTCGGAAAGGGCTCCGTGTTCGAGCAGCGAGAAGACGGGACGTCGGATCTCCGCGAACACTTTCTCGCGCTTATAGATCGGCGCGACAATATGCAGCCGAATGTCCATGTTAGGCTGAAGCGCCAAGAGATCGGCCATTCGCAAAAGGCCGGAATAAATTGAGGTCGTGTGCTCTATCTCGAAAGCGCGAACAATCGAACGTCCTCTGAGCCAGAGAACGTCGATCTGTTCGATAGTTCTGAGAGTAACATCGTCGTAGTTGAGCGGTAGCCGATCCAGGAGCGCCTTGTCGATCTCCGGCGCTTGCGACCTGACTCCGCCCCTATCGGACTTGGGAATCCACACATGCAATCCCATCTTTCGTCCGATGTCAGCGAGCAGAGATTGAATCTGAATTGACTCGCGAGTTTCGGGGCCCGCGGGGGACAAATGTCTTTCGGATTCCGAATCGGTTGGGACTGATACAGGAATGTCTTTGTCTGCCCTCCTGATCACATGAGTAATGAGCTTCTGGTATTCCTCTCGGTTGATGGGATAGACAGTGCCGCCGTCACCCTGACGCATGAGCATGTTCTCAAGGAACACACCATCTGGCTCGTCAAGCTGGACCAAACTCGCCCGTATCTTGCCCGTCCAGGTGGATGAGCCTTTCTCATAGTTTTTTGTGAACGAGAGAGTACGCCAAATCGAATCGTCATAAATGGGGACGGCGCGCTCCAAGTCCAGGAGAACTAACGGTCGCACTTGGAAGCGGACGACGAAGGGATCTGCTTCCGGGTAGAAGATCGGTGTTGAATCTACGAACGGTTTGCTCAAAACTTCCAAGACACCGAACCATCGCCCCAATTTCGTTACGTAACAGATCAACCGATCTCCGATCGGCGATACGATCGGCAGCATTCCTCTCCCGCGGGCGGAATCCTGAAACGTCTTGTGGGGAGTGTTTGAATGCCTCGTAAGTCTCGGGCGAGAAGAGGTCAAGAAAGTAGTTCATATAGATATGCGCAGTCTCCCTAGCTGTTTAACATGGCGGTGACTCGACGTCATAGAGACCAAAGCGCAGTTGATCCACGCACGCGTTCCGCTTCGCACCGATCCCGACTACATCGACCGCCGCGGCAAGCGTGTCTCGATGATCCTGGGCGCCAACCTAGTCGAGTCCGCGATCACCGAGTTCTCGCCACACATAGCGGAACGCAACTCCGCGATCTCCGCAAAGGTCAACTGGCTTATTACCCCGACCTGCACGAAACCCGGCATCAAAGATCTTCGCGGCTAGCGGTTCCACGCGTGGAAGGGGGTCAACTACGTCTCTGCGCAACAGAAACGAGGTCCAAGCTTCCTTCGGGTGAAGGATGTCGAACGGATCGCGATCGATTCCGCCAAAGTCCGACCTGCAGCCTTGTTTGGAGCCGACCTCTCGATAGGTTCCGAGATGATCGAGCTCGCCGCGCGCAGCGGAAATAGCGATCAGCGGCAGGCGGCTCGGGTCGCCGCTGCAATTGCGCCGATATGCTTGGGGTTAACGAAGCCCCACACTTCATTGCCGGGCGGGCGGCCATTGACCAGTTCACGCCGGTAGCTGAAGCAACCCAGGTACAGGGGCCGTATGTACATCACCGCCTCGAGCCGCTCGAGCTCGTCGTCGGTCAACTCGACGTGCTGGCGGTACGCGCCTACGGCCAGATTGATCCAGTCCGCGTTGCCCCAGGTGCCCCACAAAAGCCACGCAAAGTCCGCAAGGCGCGGGCCGCGTCCGGCCGCCTTCCAGTTGATCGCCACCGGCCCTTGCTCGCTCACGATCACGTGGTCGGGAGCGTGGAGGAGGTTGCCGTGCAGCAAAGCCTCCGGCAGGCCCTCGCCGTCGTCGGCCGAGCGCACTCGGTCGCGGAGTCGCTCGAATCGACCGCGATCGGCCGGAGCGACCTTTGTGTCGACCGCGTCGAGGAAGGCGAGGGCCGCCATGAGGTCCTGACGCGGGCTGCCCTCGCGGCTGGGATCATCCCCGCTCGCCCCACCGGGACGGCTCACGGACTCGTCGAATGGCAGGGTATGCAGCCGTCCGAGCAGGTCACCCATGATGGCGAACTTCTCGCTGCCCTCGTGTCCGACGGCCATTGGGAGCGGCCCGCCGGGGACGAATCGGGCGACGAGGACGGTCGAGTCGTCGAAGGCCGACACCGCGTCGTTGGTCGCGAGCCGCTCGGCCGGGTAGTCGTGCCGCTGCAGAAACCGCATGATCGCGGCATCGCCTTCGACGCCGGCTCGCGGGCGGGCCGGCGAGAACGCGCGCGCAATCCACGGATCGCCGTCGCGGCGCTCAACCCGAAAGACGTGGTCATGATGCTGACTGACCTTCGTCGCGGCGATCGCGTCGATGCCGTAGTGATCCCGGAGATGAGTGACCAGACGCTCACCGGCGGGCTGATGAAACATCCGGGCCTGGAGCCCTTCAAGGTCGGTGAGCGCTTGGGTGTAGCGCTGACCGGTTTCCTGAGCGTGGCGGTGGACGACCTTCTTGAAACTGCCGTGCTTGGTCATGAACAAGCCTCCTCTTTACACCCTCGTCCCCCAGCGACGCGGTGTTGAGAGATGGCCTGTGATATCGACGACCGTGAGGGCAAATCCCCTTCGCCAATGGAACCCCGGCTGGGGCGGATGTTCCAAAGCTCGGCGACCGGTCGGCGCCGTGGCGCCACTTTTCCCGATCAGCCTAGCGGATGTCAAGTGCTGCACTAACTGTTCGTATTCACCAGCGAAAGATTGGAGCGGGCGACCGGGGTCGAACCGGCGACGTCCAGCTTGGGAAGGGCGCCGACGCGGGTGAGCCAGGGAAGCCCGAGGATGAAAATCCTTGAGCTATAAGGATTTTCTAATTTTCGAGTTCCCCCCTCTGACCCCGATTTTCGCTCCTTTCCCGGCAACTTTGACAGAAATTTGCCAGAAAATCTTCCCTCAGAAGCGCGCCTGATTCGACGAAGACAAACTTCCTAATGACGTCCAGCCTCGGATGCATCGGTGAGCTCGATCGCCGCTTGAAAAGATCTTTGCCAGAAAGCTGCCAGAAACGAATCGTGCATTTCATTTCGCTCTGACAGCGGTTTTCTCGATCGTTACCGCCCAATTTCCGCCGTCCGAGTCCAAGGGGCTTACTCCTCCTCCGCAATCCTTAGG
>JBAPSR010000171.1:0-26059 GCA_049281755.1 Binataceae bacterium (SeqCode) | reverse complement strand
CGTTTGTAGAATGCATACGGAACCCCTTCGGCGCGAAGATACTCGGCTAGTTTGACTCCTTCGGCGTTGGTGTTGGTCAGGATGAAAATGTCCCCATAGGTGACCGCCGGCCCGGACTTCGCGCCGTCAGTGACGGTGATCGCGCAGGCGGGGGTTTTCACCATCGCCTTGATCGTCGCAGCGATCCTGCGCGCGAGCATCCGCCTCAGCGCCACGGCGTTGTATTTCGCGTCGCGTTTCGCCCGGATCAGCGTGATTGGGGCAAGGGCCTTGCCAGCCACCTTCGCGCACAGGTCTTCGCGTCCGCAGGAGACGGGATTCTGGTACTTGATCGAGCTGTTGAACAACGGTGGATTCGCGTTCTGATCCAAAATCGCGTTAATTGCCGCGATCATCGCCCTGGTCGAACGAAAGTTGCGAGACAGCGCGATCGGATCATTCGGCGGCGCGGCAATTTGGCCGCGGGCGCGCAGATAAGCCTGAACATCCGCGCCCCGAAACGAATAGATAGCCTGTTTTGGATCACCGATCAGATAGAGCGCGCTCTGGCCATCGCCAACAAAGATTTTGCGGAAGATCGCCCACTGGATCTCGTCGGTGTCCTGGAACTCGTCGATCAGCGCGAAGCGATACCGCGCACGCAGCGCCGATGCGAGCCTGCCGTCCGTATCATCTTCGAGCGCCGCATCCACCCGCTCGAGCATGTCGTCATAATCGATCACGCCGCGGCGGAATTTTTCGGTTAGTAGCCATCGGCGCATCGGCGGCACAAACAGGTCGGCTAATTGATTCTCGATCGACATCGCCGGTCCGCCAATCGGCTCATAGCGATTGCTATTCACCTCGAACAGCATCTTTTCAAGATCGTCAACCGACTTGCCCGTATTTCCAATCCACTTTTTCAACGACTCGGCATACTCGGCGCCGGCTATTTTTTTATCGCGCATCACTGCGCGAAACGCCTCGTGGAACAAAGCGCGTCCATCAGCGGTTTCGGTCGCGAACCGGGCTCCGGTGTCGAATGCGAGCTCAGTCAGAACTCGCTGGCAGAAGCTGTGGATCGTATGAATCGGTGCGCGCTCAAAAGAAAACAGTGCCGCCTCGAGCGGCGCGACCAAGTCGATACCGGGGAACGCCGCTTTGATTGCTTCATCGTCCGCAGACGCGGCGCGCAGCGCGCGATCGATCGCAGCGCGAACGCGCGCGCGCAGCTCTGCGGTCGCGCGCTGGGTGAAGGTGACCGCCAGGATTTGATCGAGCTGCGCTTTTCCGCGGACCAGCAACTCGACGATCAGATGCTCGAGCGTGAAGGTCTTGCCGGTGCCGGCGCTTGCCTCGATCACGCGATGCGCGCCGAGTCCGATTTTGTCGAGGATGGCGGGACGAACATAAGAAGCGCCGTTCATTCTCCGTCCTCCTCATCACCAAACAGCGACTTGATCGGTCCGAAGCGGCGATTCACGAGCTCGAATATTTTCGCCGGACTCGGCAGTTCGAGCTCGCGCCATCGACGCAGCGGCCCATACGCCGAGCTGGGTAGGCCGAAATCGCGGTCCTGGTCGCGCATTTCCTCGAGCGCCGAGACCGCCTCTGCCGCACTGCCGCCTTTGTGGGATACCTCGCAAACTTTTTCCGCCGCTTCGATCGGAAGGAAGTAGTCGTGCGCGTCGGAAAGCAGGTCACAGACGAGCGTGGTCAAATACTCGACCGCCTGATCTTTTCCCGGCGCGGTAAGAGTCCTGATCCACAGCGGCAGCTTTTTCTTTTCGGTCGCGGCGCCCACCAGAATCGCCCTGAACTCTTTTGCAATGGGTTCGCCCGCCGCTTTGAGCACAATCGCGTTCAGTAACAGAGGCAAAAAATGCTTGGCCTTGGCATCCTTGCGCGCGACACATTGCAACGCAGCATCTAACGCGGGTGATAAGACTCCGACACCTCCGTGAAGCCTGACCCGCCGCGTGATCGATTCGCCACGCGCCGTGCGCACCGGCACCTCGAGTACGAGATAGGGCAGAATCTCTTGCGCTGATGACGCGTGCTCGTCGGCCCTGCCGATACGAAACTCTTTCCACTTCGACAAATCGCCGACGTTCGCCGCCTCGGCGCATTTGCTCCAGCCGCGGATCAAATCCAGATCCCGATCACCCAATAAATCTGCGATTGGACCGACCGGAGCTCGTCCCTTCATCTGCGCCAGCCCAGCCGCGGACACATATTCGGATTTGGCGGCAGTATCGGTCTTCGGCAGCTTCCAAAATACCTCGCGCAGAAGCATCACTTGATCGAGCTTGGTCATGCCGACCGGTTCATCCACTATATCTTCGTCGGCGTCTTCGTCTTCGCTCATACCCAGCGCATAGCGCGCGGCTCCCTGCGCGGGACACTCGAGGAACTTTCGCAATGCGGCGACCGGCAGATCCAAATCCGCCTCGGGAACGGCGGCCTCGTCCGCTCCCTTAATCTTTGGAATCCGCAGATCGGGACGCAGCCCCTCGAGCGCCTCAGGCGTGAGCGCGGCCAGCAACTCGCGCGGGTCGAGGCGCGCGGCATCATCGGTGTAACGGTCCAGATCCTCGCGCACCGCGATGATTCGGGCGCCCTGGCGCGCGGCGCTATCGATGCTGAGTCCGTTTAGCGAAGACGCGGCGCCACCCAGATCTCTGAAGTAGTTGAGATCGTAGCGGCTGACCGGATGCGTCAGCGTCAAAGCTTCGACCGCGTTTTCCGTGAGATACGAGCCGAGGATGAACTGGAGTTCGCGAATCACCGTCGAAGGTTCGAGCGCATCGCCGGTGTGCGCATCACGCGCGACGTATGAAAACGCGATCTGCCCGCGCGCAGCCAGAATCGATTCGAGGAACTGATAGCGATCGCGATCGGTCGGATTCAAGTCGCCCGCACGGCGCCGGATCCGGCGAAGATCGAGCGGGTCGCGAGGATCACGCGCTGGAAAAAATGACTCGCCGAGACCCATCACGAAGATCGCCCGGAACGGGATCGAGTGCAGCGTGCCCATCGCGCCCGCTGCCACTCCATGCCCCGCGAAGCGGACCTGCCGCACGCCGAGGTCTTCGATCAGCGTCGACGCCATCGTTTCCGCCACGGCGTAAGACACCTCGGGACTTTCAATTTCTTCCGCACGCATCGCCTCAATCGCGGCCAAACACCGGTCGCGCATCTGCTGATCGTCCGGCTCGGCAGCGACTATGTATCGCTCGACCATCCGCGCGATCAGTTGCGCCCATCGCCCAAGGCTCATGCGTTCCGACCTGATCGCGTTCGCGTCGGCCAGAATCGCGCGCGCCGTACTGATGAGCGTTTGCGCCGCGAGGAATTCGCTCTCGTCGATCTCGAGCGGCATCAGCGCGCCGATTGCCGCGGAATCGAACCGCCGATCATCGCCGCTGCGTTCGCCCGACATGAACGCTCCCAGTGCGATTCGCTTGAGTGCCTGGTCCCAGTTGAAGAGGTTGGGCGGGATATAAGTTGCGGCCGGATCGCCTCCATCTGCGCCAAAGAAAACTCCCAACTCCTCGCACCAGCGGTCCCACAGTTCGACCTCGAGCTTCGGGTCGCCGCCAGTGAGCGCAGGATGCCTCAGCAGGCGTAGCAGATCGGCGCGCGTAAACCGGCCGAGCGGGAATTTGAGCAGCAGGCCGACCGCTTCCGCGACGCGGCTTTGACGCGCAACGCTGCGTCCGCTGATCTCGACCGGGATACCGTGGATTCGCGCGAAGACCGATTCGATATGCGGCGCGTATGCCTCGCACTGGGCGTCCGGGATCAGCACGCCGATTTCGTGAAAGCGAAGCGGGCTCTTTCCAGATGCGCTTTGCCTGAGCAGCCGCCAGATTTCGTTCGCGACAATCTCGACCTCGCGCTGGATTCCAGGGCAGGCGAGGAAGCGGATGCTCGCCGTCGAGCCCGCGCTAGCGAGTTCAACGCCGCGCGAACGATCCAGGATATCCTGCTGAAGCTGTGAAAGAAGCGATGTTGCGTTGCCGGCCGCGTCGTCGATGAAGTTCGATTCGAAATCGCAATCGCTGAGTTCGTTGAGCAGCCGGATATATTCGCGGCCCGGGCGCCCCCATAGCTCGAGCGCGCGATTGTCGGCGGCAGCCAGACCGAATGGATCTTCGCTGGAGTCGAGGTCGCCGCCGATCCGGCTTCCCCGATGGACCCAATTCGGCCGGGTGGAGCGGCGCGAGGTATCAAGATCTTCCCAGAACTCCCGGCAGGGATTGAGTGCGTAAATCGAAAGCGCGCCGAGTTTGCCGAGCCGCGCGAAGATTTCCGCGTAAGCCTGCCCCGGCGACGCGAGTCCGAACACGTGCAGGCCGTCGCGTGCGGCATCGGCCAGGGCCGCGTCGGCGATCCGCGCGAATGCGTCGGGCAGCAGCATCCAGTCGTGGGCGGCGTCGCCGGTCCATTCAGAATTTGCGGCGCCGCTCGCGTCGAAGATGATTCGCCACAGCGCTAGCTGCCACTTTTCGCTTTCGGCAATCGCAGTGCCGGCCGCGGTAAGGCCGTCGCCACTCCACCGCGCGAGCATCGCGCGGCGCGAGATCGAGTACTCCTCGAAAAGCTTGGCCACTCGTCCGGACAACTCGAAGCCTCGCAACTCCGCCTCGGGAGTGCCGCGGCCGCCGCCCGCGTCGAGGTATTTCCAGGCGGGAGCGAGCTGCAAATTAGCGTGATTTTTACCGTTCATTAAGGTGTTGAAGACGACGAGTTGAAGTGCGCTCGCCCCGAGCACACGCAGCCGCGGATTGGCTGCCTGCGCAACCTTGGTCAGATGCGCGCGCAAGAACGGAAAAGCGAGATTGGCGGCGACGCCCAGACGTTCGGCGACCTGGTACTTCACGAACTGCTCGACGGCGCGATTGGGCACGACGATCGAGATCTTCCGCAGCGGATCGCGCCGCTGCCGATTGGCGATCGCGCCTGCGAGCGGCTCGATCAATCCTTCGAGCCGGTTCGAATAGTGAAGTTTAAGCATCCCCCGTTTATCTCCGCGTAGGGCTGACGATATGGGTTTCGATTTACCTCGTCCAACACGCTCATTATATCCGCTCCACAAGACAGCGGTTGTCTTGGCGAGCCGCTATAATTCGGATCGCCCGCAAAGGAGGGCAGCCCATGGCGGTCAAATCAAGAAAGCCAACTTACGAGTCGGGAGTCCGTTACGCGCGGATCGCCATGATGCTGATGGAAGAGCCGCTTGGAGTTCCGCTTCAGCGAATTCAGCGCGAGCTCGCAGTGAGCGGACGCACGGTGGATCGCTACGTGCGGGAGTTCGTGAGGATGCGTGGAAAGCTCGGGCAGATGGTCGTCGAGGCGGCGGGCGCCGGAGCGAGCCGCAAGTTGCGATTGGTGACGCGGCGCGGAGGGCCGAGTTCGAATGTCTACCAGGCGGCGGCGATGTACTCGAGCCTGGCGCTGCTGAAATTTCTCGAAGGCACCGTCCTCAAGTCGGGCGTCGACGACATCTGGGAGCGGGTGCGGACCAATCTGCCGCCAACGTGGCAGTTCAGGCTCCGGGATTTCAACCGCAAGTTCTATACGGTTCAGTATGTCCCCAAGGATTATCGTCCGTACGAAGAGCAGATCGACGTGATTATGCGCGCGCTGCTCGACGAGAAGCGGCTGCGAATCCACTACGCGTCGATGAACCGAACCGATGGCAGCGATCGGACGCACGACTTCAATCCGTACACCCTGGTTCAGTATCGCGGCGGACTGTATCTGCTGGGTCGCAGTCATCGCCGCTCGGGGATTATCTATCTGGCGGTCGAGCGGATGCGCTCGGTGGAATTCATCAAAGATGAGTCGGGCACTGACGAAAGATTCCAGTTGCCTGCGTCCTATAATCCCGCTGCCTTCGTGCAGGGAACATTCGGGATCGTTAGCGAGGATCGCGAAACGACAGTAATCCTGAAAAGCCTCAGCGCGGAAACCGACGCTCGCCTGCGGGCGCGTACTATTCATCCTTCGCAGCAGCTATCGGTTGCACGCGACGGCAGGACTCTGTTGCGGCTCAAGCTCAAAGGAACCGCGGAGCTTGCCAATTGGATCATGGCGATGAGCCCGTTCATCAAGGTGCTCGAACCCAAGGCATTGCGCGACGAAATCAGGGGCCGGATTCGAGACACCTCGCGCGTCTATGGTAACGCGGGGTAGCGCGAAGGCTCAGTGATTTCTGATAACATCGCGAGCGCGTTCGGGCCGGGAGAGGGCGGCCCGTGGCGGCGGATTCGCCACGCACGCGAGAGTTATTCAGGGAGGGGCGCGACTTGCACATACGCAATCTTTCGCTTGCACTATTGATTGCAGCGGCGATGGCCGGCGCACTCGGATGCGGCAATCACCCCAAACCCGCTGCCGCGCCACCGATCGCGGTAACCGTGCGCGCGGTCAGAGAAGCCACGCAAACTCATCGCGGCGTTTACACCGCGAACCTTCAGCCCTATCGCCAGGTTGGCCTGACGTTTCAGGTCAACGGCTATGTCGAGACGATCAAGCAGGTTGCGGGGGTGGGAGGACGCACCCGCGATATCCAGGGCGGCGACCCGGTGAAAAACGGCGAGCTGCTCGCGACGATTCAGACCGGACCCTATCAGCAGCAGGTGAATCAGGCCGCCTCGGTGCTGGTCAACGCGGAAGCCACCTACGCGAAGGCAAAGGCCGACTATGATCGCAATAGCGCCCTGTTCAAGGAAAAGATCATTGCACGCCGCGACTATGATAGTGCCGTCCAGCAGTACAAATCTTCCGATGCGCAGGTGAAGCAGTCCGAGGCCTCGCTCAAGCAGGCGCAGATCAATCTCGGTTACTGCAAGTTGATGTCGCCGATGGACGCCGTGATGCTGAGCCGCGGAATTGAAATTGGTTCGCTGGTCGGGCCGAGCGTCGTTGCGTTTCAGATTGCCGACACCACCGAGATGAAGGCGATCTTCGCGGTCTCGGATATAGAAGTGGGCCAGTTGAAGCAGGGGCAAGTGCAGACCCTGCGCAGCGAGGCGCTGCCGGGCGTGCAGCTCGAAGGACAAATCACGCGGATCGCGCAGAGCGCCGACCAGAACACGCGCACCTTCGACGTCGAGGTCACGATCCCGAACAAGGACGGCCGCATGCGGGTCGGGATGATCGCGTCGCTCAAGCTTGCCAACAACGCGTCCGCGCCAGTCGCGACCGCGGCGACGGTTCCGATAAACGCGGTGGTGCGACCACCCGAGGATCCCAGCGGCTATGCCGTATTCGTCGCCAGCCAGGAGGGCGGCAAGACGATCGCGCGGATGCGCAAGGTGCGACTGGGCGACATCGTCGGCAACGAAATCGCGGTGGACTCCGGGGTCGCGATCGGCGACCCCGTGATCGTGCGCGGCGCCACGATGGTCACCGACGGCCAGGAAATCCGGATCATCCCGTAATGGCACATCGCAGCGACGAAGAAATAATCCGCACGACCCATAACACCGCGCGGTTTTTTGTTGAGAATCGCGCCATCTCGTGGGTGTTGCTGGCCGCCGTGGTCGCATGGGGTGTGTACGGCTATATCCACATGCCCAAGCGCAAGGATCCGGATATTCCAGTGCGGCAGGCGCTGGCGATCTGCCCATGGCCGGGGGTCAGCGCCGAGAAAATCGAGCAAACGGTGACGCGCAAGATGGAGGAGAAGATCGCGACCAACTCCTATATCCATCCGGCCGGCACCGGCACCGACTACGGAATCCGATCGCTGACGCTCGACGGCGTTGCGATCGTTTATATCCAGCTCACCGAAAACGTCGGCGATACCGAAAAGCAGTTCAACGACATCAACCTCAAGCTCGCCAGTATCCGCAATTTGCCAAGCGGCGCAGGTCCGATCCAGTTCGAAAGCGATTTCGGCGATACCGCGGCGCTGATGCTGACCGTCGCGAGCCCCAAGGTGAACCAGGTCGAAATCGATCTGCGCGCGCGCCAGGTGCGTGCGGCGATCGAGAAAGCGCGCGCGAGCGCCGCACCGAATTCGAAATCCAATCGCATTTCGCTGGTGACGATATATCCGGCGACGATGCCTGCCGAGTCGGTGACGCGGGTGCGTGACGCGCTGTCGCGCTATCTGGCGGAGCATCACGCGGCGGCCGATATCCAGCCGCTCGACGGCTCAGGCTTCTCGGGTCTGGACGCGGCCGAGCCGGCGGGCGCCGACCTGGTTAAAGCGGCCACCAAGTATATCGACTCCCAGGTCGGAACCTCGATGTTCGATGCGTTTCATCCCGACGCGTGGCCGCCGGTCGAGATCAGGGATCCCGCGCAGACCGAGGCGATTCTGGAAGCCTCGGCGGGCGATAAGTACACCTACCGCGAGCTCGAGCGGTATACTGATTTGATCTCGCGCGCTCTGGAAGCGGTTCCCGACGTCGAGAAGGTGTCGCGCACCGGAGTGCTGCCGGAACAGGTGGACCTGTTTTACTCGCAGGAGCGGCTTGCGTCTTACGGGTTTACGCCCGGGACGGTTTCGCAGACTCTTTCGGCGCGCAACATCACGCAATCGGCGGGAATGATCAACGCGGCCGGCACCGACGTGACGCTGCATCCGAGCGGCGAGTTTACCGACGCGCAAGAGATCGGCGACGTGATTCTCGGCAAGTCGCAATCGGGATCGCCGTTTTACCTGCGCGATCTGGCGGATATCTCGCGCGGTTACGAGGCGCCGCCGCGGCTCTTGAATTTCTATACCTGGAAGACCGCCGACGGACACTGGAACCGCGGTCGAGCGGTCACGATTGCAGTGTTTATGCGCTCGGGTGAGCAGATCAGCGCCTTCGGCGCGGCGGTCGACAAGGCAATCGTCGGGCTGAAGACCCGCCTGCCCGAGGACCTCGTAGTCGCGCGCACCTCGGATCAGCCGCTCCAGGTGCGCGAAAATGTGCATCTGTTCATAGGTGCGCTGTACGAGGCGATCGCGCTGGTGGTGGTCATCGCGCTGATTGGATTCTGGGATTGGCGCGCCGCACTGCTGATTGCGCTATCGATTCCGCTGACGCTCGCGATGACGTTCGGGATGATGTACGTGCTCGGCATCGATCTCCAGCAAGTGTCGATCGCGACCTTGATCATCGCGCTCGGATTGTTGGTGGATGATCCGGTCGTGGCGGGCGACGCGATCAAGCACGACCTGGGTCTCGGGCATCCGGCGGAAATCGCGTCGTGGCTTGGGCCGACCAAGCTCGAACGCGCAATCCTGTTTTCAACCATCACCAACATCGTTGCTTATCTGCCGTTTCTGTTGCTCTCGGGCGATACGGGAAATTTCCTCTACAGCCTCCCGATCGTGATGACCTGCGCGCTGGTCGCATCGCGAATCATTTCGATGACTTTCATTCCGCATCTCGGTTACTATCTGATGCGGCCGGGAAAACCGTTGCCGCCGATCGAGTATCGGCGCACCCACGGCGTCACCGGCGTGTACTACCGTATCGGGCACTACGCATTGGAGCATCGCAAGACCTTCGTCGCGTGCTCGATGCTGTTTCTGATCGCGGGGTTTCTGATCGCGAAACAACTGCGCAGCGCCTACTTTCCAGAGGATGTGCAGTACCTGTCGTATATCGACGTATGGCTTCCCAACGGAGCGGCGATCTCCGAGACAGACGCGACCGTTAAGAAAGTCGCAGCGTTGGTGCGAAGTGCGGCCGCGGAATATGGCAAGGAACATCCCGAGCACGGCCATCCACGCGCAATCTTGAAATCGATCACCAGCTTCGTCGGTGGCGGCGGACCGCGCTTCTGGTTTTCCGTGTCACCGGAATCGCCGCAGTCCAATTACGCGCAGCTGATCCTTGAGATCAATAACAAGGAGGATATGCCGAAGTTCGTCGGCCCGCTCCAGAATCTCCTGTCGAAGGAGGTTCCCGGCGCGTACGTCGACGTGTGCCAGTTGCTCACCAATCCGGTGCGCTACCCGATCGAGGTGCATATCTTCGGGCAGGCCGATATCGATCCGGCGCGTGAGCAGGCGGATATCGAGACCCTCCAGAATATCGCCAACCAGGCCGAGGCGGTGCTGCGCTCGGTTCCCGGCGCGCGGCGTATCCGCACCGACTGGATGGCCCAGAGCCCGATCATCGATCTACCGATAAATTCCGATCGCGCGAATCTGGCCGGCGTCACCAATCAGGACATCGCCAATTCCGCGGCCGCGGGCCTTTCCGGTGCGCAGGTGGGCACGCTGATCAGCGGCGACCTGCGCATCCCGATCGTCGCGCGCCTTCGGCAGGAAGAGCGCGCTCAGCTTTCGGACTTGGGCAATTTGTACATTTTTGCGTCGCAAGGAAATGGGCGGGTACCGATCCAGGCAGTCGCGCCAATAGTGTTCCGTCTGTCGCCCGAGCGGATTGTCCGCCGCGATCACTTTCGCACGATCTCGGTGGTCGCCTATCCCGCTCCCGGCGTGCTTCCGTCGGAAGTCATGAAGGTTGCGAATCCGAAGCTTCAGGCGCTGGCCAAGAGTCTGCCGCCCGGATACAGGCTCGAGATCGGCGGCGAGCAGGCCAAGCAGAGCGCGGGCTTTGGCGAGTTGGCGGTGGTGCTGTTGATTTCGGTGGTGCTGATCTTCGTCGCGCTGGTGGTGCAGTTCAACAATCTGGTCAAGCCGTGGCTGGTGTTCGTGGCGGTGCCGTATGGCGCGGTCGGTGCGGTCGCCGCGCTTTGGATCATGGGCGCGCCGTTCGGCTTCATGGCGTTTTTGGGCATTGCGAGCTTGGTTGGCGTGATCGTGAGCCACGTAATCGTGCTGTTCGAGTTTATCGAAGAGCGGCGCGAGATGGGCGAGGAGCTGATCCAGGGATTGCTCGACGCGGGAATCGAACGCTTGCGTCCGGTGATGGTGACGGTCGGCGCAACTGTGCTGGCGCTGTTCCCGCTCGCGCTGCATGGCGGCCCGCTGTGGCAGCCGCTGTGTTACGCGCAGATCGGGGGACTGGCGCTCGCGACGGTGATCGAACTGATCCTGGTGAAATCGTTCTACGCGATATTCGTCGCCGACCTCGGAATCCTGAAATGGGCGCCGCACGCCGCGTCCAGCAAGGAACCGTAGAGGACGGTTGCCGCCAAAACGGCTCGCGCTCTTGACACAGTTCGATATTTCCATATAAATGGAAATATGGAACGAACAGTCGCGATCGCGGCACTGGGCGCTCTCGCCCAAGAAACCCGCCTCGACATCTTTCGCCTGCTGGTGCAGCAAGGGCCGGACGGCATGGCGGCCGGCCAAATCGGTGAGCGGCTGGGACTCGCGCCACCGACGCTCTCGTTTCACTTAAATCAGCTTCGCTTCGCCGGGATGGTGGCGCATCGTCGCGCGAGCCGGTCGATCGTTTACCGCGCCAACTTCCAGGCGATGAACGAGCTGCTCGGGTACTTGACCGAGAACTGCTGCGGGGGAGGGCCGGAAATCTGCGCGCCCGCGGCATGCGCGCCCGCGCGCCGCGCAAAATCCAAAGTCTTAAAGTCCAAACGAAGGAGCAGCACTATATGAAGCGTTTTCACGTGCATGTCGCAGTCGCTGATCTGGCGGACTCAATCCGTTTTTACTCGACTCTGTTCGGCACCGGCCCAACGGTCCGCAAGGACGATTACGCGAAGTGGATGATCGAGGATCCGTGCGTTAACTTTGCGATATCAAAAACCGGGATTACCGCTGGCGTGGATCACCTGGGCATACAGGTCGAGTCGTCGGACGATCTCGGCGAGATAGCGCAGCGCCTTGCCGATGCCGCGCGTCCCATGCTGGAGCAGAAGAACGCCGCGTGCTGCTACGCGCGCTCGGACAAGGCGTGGGCGACCGATCCGCAAGGGCTGTCGTGGGAGACATTCTTCACGACCGGTGAACACACCACCTATGGAACAGACATTCGCGCGGCGCGGATCGAGCCTGAGAAGGGCGCAGCGGTTTCGAGCGCCTGCTGTTCAAGCGCAGCGCCCGAGACTGCGGCAGCATCGGTTGGCGCCTGCTGCGCGAAGCCCGCGGCGTGAGACGTGGCCGGTCGGATCTACAACATCCTGTTTCTGTGCACCGGCAATTCCGCGCGCAGCGTAATGGCTGAATGCGCGATGAACCGATGGGGCCGCGGACGGTTCGCTGCGTACAGCGCTGGGAGTCATCCACGCGGCGAAATTCATCCGATGACGCTGGAATTACTGCGCGCGCTTCAATACGACACGGCCGGACTGCGGAGCAAGAGCTGGGATGAGTTCGCGCTCCCCGGCAGTCCGCGTTTCGATTTCGTCTTCACCGTGTGCGACCAGGCGCGAGGCGAGGTTTGCCCGCTATGGCCCGGGCAGCCGATCACCGCGCACTGGGACGCGGCGGATCCGGCGGCTTTCTCGGGAAGCGCGGAGGAACAGCGGCGATTCTTTTTGCGGATTTATAACGAGCTGGAAAGCCGCGCGAAAATTGTTTCCAACCTGCCGCTCGATTCGGTCGATCGATCCGCGCTCGAGCCGCGGCTCAAGGAGATCGGGCAGCCTAAACCTGCGTGACAACCAGCGTGAACATCCCGGAATCTAAGCACGCAGGGCGGCGTCTTGGCTTCCTTGATCGCTACCTTACCGGATGGATTTTTCTGGCGATGGCGGTTGGAGTGGCGTTAGGCAACCTGTTTCCCGCAGTCAAAACGATCTTCAGCCGAATGAGTATAGGAACCACGTCGGTTCCAATCGCGATCGGACTGATCGTTATGATGTACCCGCCGCTAGCCAAGGTGAATTACGGCGAACTCGGCCTGGTATTTCGCGACCGGAAGATCCTGGGGCTCTCGCTCGTGCAGAACTGGATCATCGGACCGGTGCTGATGTTCGTACTGGCGGTGATTTTCCTGCGCGATCGCCCGGAGTACATGGTTGGTCTGGTTCTTATCGGCATCGCGCGCTGTATCGCGATGGTGATCGTGTGGAACGATCTGGCCGAGGGCGACGCCGACTACTGCGCAGGGCTGGTCGCATTCAATTCGATCTTCCAGGTATTGTTTTACTCCGCGTATGCGTTCGTGTTCGTGACGATCGTGCCGCGATGGTTCGGGCTGCATACGATCGCGGTGCATGTGACGATGGCGGATATCGCCGCCAGTGTCGGCATCTATTTGGGCATCCCGTTCGTCGCCGGGTTTGCGAGCTGGAAGATCCTCGCGAGCCGCAAGGGCAAGACTTGGTACCGCGAACGATTCGTTCCGAAGATAAGTCCGCTCACGCTCGTGTTCCTGCTGTTTACGATCGTCGTCATGTTCTCGATCAAGGGCGCGGCGATTATGCGGCTGCCGCTCGATGTGGCTCGGATCGCGGTTCCGCTGCTGCTGTACTTTGTGATCATGTTCGCAACGTCATTTGCGCTGAGCCGCTTTGCTGGCGCGAGCTACCCGCGAACCGTGACCCTTTCGTTCACTGCGGCGTCCAACAATTTCGAGCTTGCGATCGCGGTGGCGGTCGCGACGTTCGGAATCGAAAGCGGCGCCGCATTCGCGGCTGTGATCGGGCCGCTGATCGAAGTGCCGGTGATGATCGGGCTGGTGGATCTCGCGCGATGGGCGCGCGCCAGATACTTTCCGGACTCTCAGGCGCGTCTGGACTCGGTAGAATATTGCGCGATTATCCCAGAGTCAACGACGATCAAGAACCGAGCCTGACGTGATGTTCGGCAGACATCTGATCACCTCCTTGGCGCGGGTAGCGATGCGATCTTTGACGCGATTTCCTGCGCGAGGTTGCCCAAGGTCGTGCTCATCGCAGCCACGACGGCAGTGGTGCCTGGCGACGCCGCGGTTGCGGTGAAGGTCGAATCGGTCACGTAGAGCATCTTGCCGAGATGATCGAGGATCTGCCAATGCGCGGTCAGCGTGACGGTGCCGGAGCCGTCGCTCTCGAAGCGGTAAACGTCGAGCTGGATCTGGTAATCGATCGTCGCGGTTTGGTACCAGGGAAAAAACACGATGCGCTGGGTGCCGAGCGTCGCGCCCAAGTCCTGCGCGAACACCTGGGTAAAGTTTCCGTCGAGTCCTTCTGCCCAGCGGTCGGTGCTGGACAGAACCATCCGGTTCGGCGCGACGCGGGTTACGATTTCCTGGCGCTCGAGATAGTCAGGCAGCTTGATCGGACCGATTCCGAGAACCATCGTGCTGCTGCCCGACGATGATGACGACGGCGGGGCGGCGATGGGCGAGAGCACGAAAAATTTTGAGTCGTCGGGCCGCGGCTGAAGGCCGAGCGAGCAGCCGCTGGCCGCGGCGCCCGCGAGGGCCAGAATTGCGATCGCGGCGAATTGCGCGGCGCGCTTCATTTCAAGTCCCCCTTCGAATCTTCCGGTTGCGCGCGTCCGCGTATCACCGAGCTAGGGTTGCGTTGCAGGTAGTCGGTCAACTGCTTTAGCGAGCGCGCCGCCTGCGCGGTGTCCTGTAGAGTCTGCGTCAGCTCGTAGTTGACCGGCGAGCCCGGGCCCACCGACGCTTGCACGGCGGCCAGCGTCTCCTGGGTCTGCCTGAGCGTCTGACGCGCCTGATCAGTAGTCGCGACCAGACTCTTGGAGATCGGATCAATCTTCCGGTTGAGCGTATCGGACAGGCGCTGGATGCTTTGCGCGCTCGCGCTCATGCTGTTGGCGGTGCGATTGAGCGCGTCGATTGAAGCGGTGAGCTTGGGTGAGGTTACAAGTTCCGTCACTGCTTCCATGGTTTTGGTCACCTCTCCGACCAGCTTGTTGAAATCTATTTTCTCCAGCGCGGTCAGGACCTTGGTGACTGCGATCTGCGCCTGCTCGAAGGTGGTGGGCAGCGTCGGAATCTCGGGATAGGGAGAATTTTTGCCAAGAAAAAACTTGGCCGGATCCTGCGGATGCATATCCAGATCGACGTACTGGAGACCGGTCAGGAGGCTCTCGTTCGCGAGCTGTCCGCGCAGTCCCATCGCGATCGCCTGCTGCATCTCTTCCGGATCTTCGAGGTTGACCTCGGCACCGTGGCTTATCAGCTTGGCCGAGTCGAGCTGGATCACGACCGGGATCCGGATCTGGGAGCTGTTCTGCGTAAGCCCGCCCTCCATCCCCGGGACGCTCAGCATCACCGCGACCACCGAGCCGATCTCGACGCCGCGGAACTTGACCGGCGCGCCGACGCGCAGGCCGTTGACGTCGCTGCTGAAGTATAGGACGAAGCGATGCGAGCGGCGGAAGATATTGCTGCCGCCGATCACGACTATGCCGATAACCACCAGAGCCAGGGCGCCCAGGACGAACACGCCCACCATGGTTGGATTGACTTTCTTGCCCATCGATTTATTTTCCCGCCTTGCCGCCCTGCGCCGCTTCCGGTTCGCCCTCGGCGCCGCGGGTCAGAAAGCGGCGCACGCGAGGATCGGTCGAGTGTTCGAGCAACTCGCGCGGATTGCCCTGGGCAATCGCGGTATGGCTGTCGGCGTCGAGAAAGATGCTGTCGTCGCCGATCGCGAAGATGCTCGCGAGCTCGTGCGTCACCACCACCACCGTGGCGCCGAGCGAGTCGCGGATTTCCAGGATCAACTCGTCGAGCAGCCGCGAGCTTATGGGGTCGAGTCCGGCCGACGGTTCGTCGAAGAACAGGATTTCCGGATCGAGCGCGATCGCACGCGCGAGTCCCGCGCGCTTCTGCATCCCGCCGCTGATCTGGCTCGGGTAGTAGTCTTCGAAACCCTTTAGTCCGACCAGCGACAATTTCAGCGACGCGACTTCGCGAATTTCGGTTTCCGACAGATCGGTGAACTCTTCGAGCGGAAGCCCGATATTCTCCGCCAGCGTCATCGAGCTCCACAGCGCCCCGCCCTGGTAGAGCACGCCGAAGCGACGTAGCTGTTGCTCGCGCGCCTCGGGGCCGGCGTGGGTGAAATTCAGGTCGCCGTAAAGGATTTCTCCTTTGGCCGGCGCTTTGAGGCCCAACAGATGGCGCAGCAGCGTGCTTTTGCCGCATCCGCTGCCGCCCATGATGATGAACACGGCGCTGCGTTTGACCTCGAAGTTCAGATTGCGCATCAAAACGAAATCGCCGTACGCCATCGTGAGGTTGCGCACGACCAGGTCAGGCGCGGCGGAATTGGTGCGCGGCCGCGCGCTCTGGGTGATCTGGGTTTCGCTCAAACGTTTTTCCGCCACTTTAGATTCCAAGAATGTTGAACAGTACCGCAAACACTCCGCACGCCACGACGACGTAGACGATTCCGGTCACGACCGCACTGGTCGCCGCGTCGCCGACCGCCGAGCTGCTGCTGCCGCATTGGAACCCGCGCAGGCATCCGGCGGTCCCGATAATCGCTCCATAAACCGTGGCTTTGAAAATTCCGCCGAACACTCCGCCCAGCTCGATTGCGGCGATGGTTTCGCGCATGTAGCTGCCGAGCGAGATATTGAGCATCCCGGCTCCGACCGCCGCTCCGCCGAGAATTCCGAGCATGTCCGAATACACGCAGAGCAGCGGCATCATCAGGACCAGCGCGAGCACCCGCGGCAATACCAGGAACTCCATCGGCGCAAGGCCCATGGTGGTGAGCGCGTCGATCTCCTGGGTGACCTTCATCGACCCGAGCTGCGCGGCGAACGCGGCTCCGGTGCGTCCGGCCATGATGATCGCGGTCATCATCGCGCCCATGTCCCGCACCATCCCGATCGCAACCAGGTCGGCGACGTAGATCGAGGCGCCGAACTGCTGCAACTGCACCGCGCCCATGAAGGCCAGGATCACGCCGACCAGAAAACTGATCAGCGTGACGATTCCAAACGCACGCGCGCCGCAGTCCTGGATTTCGATCATCAGATCGATTCGCCGAAATCTCGCTTGCCCGGTGAATAACCGGCCAAACGCGATCGCGAGCGCGCCCAGGAAGGCGACGAACTCATCGAGGCCGTCGAGGTAGTTGATCGTCGCGCGGCCGATCCGCTCGACGAACGGACCCGTATCAACCTTGGTCTCCGCTTCCTTGTTTTCGGGGACCGCCTCGGCCAGGTCGATCATCCGCTTAACTCCGGCCGGAAGGCCGGAGATGTCAGTATCGATTTTGCGCGCCTTGCAGGTCTCGACCGCGCGGGCGACGAATACCAGCAGGCCGGAGTCCCAATCCCCGAGGTCGCTGGCCTCGAACACGACGCGGCGGAGGTCGCCCGTGCGCATCAGCTCGCGATTGAGCAGATCGCCCGTCGGCAGACCATGGCGCATCCGCCACGAGCCCGACAGATGAACGATGAGCGAGGAGTCGGCGCCCCGCTCGAAGGTGACGGAGCCGGTGTCGGCAGCCTTGCGCTCAGCCGGCATGGAGCGTCTCGAGCTGTGAATGGACGGGTAGCATCGCTCCCGCGATGTTAGCGAATATCGCGAGCCGATGCGCGCTCCTAATCCTGCGCTTCTGGCGATAGCGGGTAGCCGGGTTCAGGCGGTGGCCCGGCTAAGGAATTTGCTTACGGCAGCGTTAAAAGCCTCGGGTTGGTCGATATTGGCGGCATGTCCGGCGCCGGCCAGGACGACCTTTTCGGCGCCGGGGATTTTCGCCGCCATGTAGTCGGCGGAGGGCACAAACCGCTCGTCCGATGCGCCAACCAGGACCAGCGTCGGCACGCGGATTGCGGGCAGCGACTCGATCGCGCTGCCGTCGCGCTGCACCAGCATCCCGCGCGCCGCGTGTGCGAGTCCCTGGGCGCTGCGATGCTGTGCGACGCGAGTCTCGGGGCTGCCTGAAGTCGCGTCAATTCCGTTGCGCTCAAAGTTGCGCGCGGTCGCGTCCGTCATGCGGTTCCATTCCTGGCGCGGACCGTCCTTCTTGTACCCGGGTCCCGTGTCGAACAGCATCAGCGCGATAGTCCGCTCCGGATGCGCCAGATGAAACGCGAGCGACATGAATCCACCCAGCGACAGCCCGCCGATAACCGCACGCTCGGCGCCGCAAACGTCGAGCACGGCCGCCATATCGGCGACAGTCGCCTGATGCGAATACAGCGCGGGATCGTCGGGGGAGTCCGAGCGATCGTGACCGCGCATATCCCACGCGATCAGATGATAACGATCCGACAGCGCGTCCATTTGCCCGCGCCACATCCGCGCACTCGCGCTGTACCCGTGCGAAAGCAAAACGGCAGGTCCGGCGCCGCGCTCTTCGTAATAGATCTTCACCCCGTGGTCGCGTTCGAGAAATGGCATCGGTGCATTGTCCTCGCGTCGTCCCGGCGCTCATCGGCCGTCGGGTGAACTGACTAGTCGGTAATAGAATCGCGCGGCGCTTGCAACGGTTGATGCGGGGTCAGGCGTCCCAGCCGAGACCGGCGAGGGCGGCGACGCGGCGGAAGTCCACGTGCGTTTCCAGGAGATCGGCGAGCCGGTCGAAGGCGGCGCTGTGATCCGGCGTGGAGATGACACGCTCTGCATGCGCTAGAGACGCGAGACCGAGCGACTTGCGCACCATATTGATAAACGAGCGCCGGAAATCGGAGGCATCGAACAATCCGTGGACCGAGGTTCCGATAATTCTGCCGTCCGCCGACTGTGCGCCGTCGAAATCCCGCGTGGCGCTATTCCCACGGCGGTCGATCCTGAAGAGCGCACTCGCGGGGGTTACGCCCGTTATCCGTCCCGAGTGGATTTCATATCCTTCGATTGAAAGGCCGGTCGCCAGATGGACCGCGGTTACGCGATCGGTGATTTTCCCGGGCGCAAAGATCGTTTCGATATCGAGTAGTCCCAGGCCCACGGCCTCAGCCTGATCGCTCTCGAGGTGGTCGCGATCGACGATGCGCCGTCCGAGCATCTGGTAGCCGCCGCAAATTCCGAGCACAAAGCTCCCGCGCCGGAGACTGCGCACGAGGTAATCTTCCCATCCGGCGGCGCGCATCCACTTGAGATCGGCGACCGTGGTCTTTGATCCGGGCAGAATCAGGACGTCAACATTCGGGGCCGACACGGGGTCGCTCAGGTAGTGAACCGCTACGTCCGGCTCGCTCTCGAGTGGCTCGAAGTCGGTATAGTTGGATATTTCCGGCAATCGTACGACACCGATTTGCACTGCCGCCGAGCTGGAAGCCGGTGCGCGCGTTTCGAGCGAAGCGGAATCTTCCTGCGGGATACCGAGGTTCCGCTCGTATGGGACCACACCCATCACGGGAATTCCGGTGCGCTCCTCAAGGAAGCGGGGGCCGGGCTCGAGCAGGGCGCGATCGCCGCGGAATTTGTTGATCAGAAATCCCTTGACGCGCTGCCTTTCGGCAGGGCTCAGCAGCTCGACGGTTCCGACGAGCGACGCGAACACACCGCCCTTGTCGATATCGCCGACGATCAGAACGGCCGCGTCGGCGAGTTCCGCGACTTCCCAGTTGGCCAGATCGCGATCGCGCAGATTGATTTCCGCGGCGCCGCCTGCGCCCTCGACGATAATCAGGTCGAACGTTTCGGCCAGCGAATTGTAGCTGCGCACGATTTCCGGCCAAGCGTGCTCTCGGTATCGATCGTGCTGCTGCCAGGCGTTGATGCGAAAGCGCGCCCTGCCACCGATAACCACCTGGCACCCGAATCCGCTCTCCGGTTTGAGCAAAACGGGATTCATCTCGACCGCCGGCTCGAGGCCGCAGGCCATCGCCTGTACCGCCTGAGCGCGGCCAATCTCGCCGCCGCCGGCGCATACCGCGGCGTTGTTCGACATGTTCTGCGATTTGAATGGCGCAACGCGGATGCCGCGGCGTGCGAATGCGCGGCACAATCCGGTCGCGACGACGCTTTTGCCGACATCCGACGCCGTACCCATCACCATCAGGCTTCGCGCACGCATCAGTCGCCTGATTCTCTTCGGCTGTTGGCAGGGTGAGATTGCTCGTGCTGCTTGATTCGTTCGAGCAGGCGGGCGCCGAAATCCGCGAGCTTCCGCTCGCCCATCCCGCGAACCCCGCGCAAATCTTCGATTGTCGAGGGCCGCGCGCGTGCGAGATCGCGCAGGGTCGAGTCGTGCAGAATCACGAAGGCGGCGACCGAGCGCTCGACCGCGATCTCACGGCGTAGCTCGCGCAGGCTCTCGTAGAGAGCTTCATCCACGTCGCGCCAACTGGTTTCCTCGAGGCGAGTGCGGGCAGCTTTGGGCTTTTTCGCCTGGAGCAGCTTGACCGAACGCTTGCCGCGCAGAACTTCCCACGAGTCGGCGTTGAGCTTGAGGATCGGACGATCGCCGCCGGTGCGCTCGAGAAGTGCCGCGTCCACGAGTTGATAGATCAGGTTGGTGATCGTATTGCGCGGTAGATCCTTCAACAATCCGTACGTGGAAAGCTGCTCATGACGCCATCGCCGGACCCGCTCGCTGTCGGCCCCGATGAGCACGTCGACCACCTGCTCAACGCCAAAGCGTTGCTCGACCCGCGCGACGCAGGAGAGCACTTTCTGCGCGAGAACCGTCGCATCGGCCACGCCCTCCACCTCGCCCAGGCACTGGTCGCATGCGCCGCAATTCGGATTTGAGTATTGCTCGCCAAAATAGCCGGACAGTGCGGCATGGCGGCATCCGACGACCGTGGCATAGCGGCGGATCTGTTCGAGCAACTCATTGGCACTCTCGAGCACCGGTGCGGGGAATTCCGCTTCGGCGGCGCTGCGTTCGAGCAATCCCTGCCAGCGCATCGCGTCGGCCGCAGAGTAGAACAAGACACACTCCGCGGGCAGGCCGTCGCGTCCGGCGCGGCCGGTTTCCTGCTGATAGTGCTCGATCGATTTAGGCAACGCCGCATGGATTACGCAGCGGATATCGCTGCGGTCGATCCCCATCCCGAAGGCGACCGTGGCTACGACCACGTCGATCTCCTCGGCGGCGAAGCGGTCTTGCGTACGGCGGCGATCCTCGGCTTCCATCCCGGCGTGATAGTGCGCGGCGCGAATGCCCGCATCCGCCAGGTACGCCGCCATCGTCTCGGTGTCCTTTCGTGAGATGCAGTAAACGATCACCGCCTCGCCAGAGTGGCGGCGCACGACGTCGGCGACCTGCGCTTTGACGGAATTTTTCGGAATTACGCGGTAGAGAAGATTAGGACGATCGAAAGAGCCGACCAGCACCGCCGGATCCTTGAGCCCCAGTTGCTTGACGATATCGTGGCGCACGCGCTCGGTGGCGGTCGCGGTGTAGGCGTGCACGCTCGCACTCGCAAAGCGAGTTTTCAATTCCGCGAGCTGCCGATACTCAGGCCGGAAATCGTGGCCCCACTGACTGATGCAGTGAGCCTCGTCGATCGCGAATGTGCCGACGCCAATTCGCTGCGCAAGCTCGCTGAATCGCGGCGTGAGCATCCGCTCCGGCGCGACAAAGACAAGATGCGGGCGGCCCGTGGCAATCTCTCGCTCGGCATCGCGGATCTCGGCGAAGTCCATTGCGCTGTGCAGCGCGATCGCCGGATAACCGCAGGCGCGCAGCGCGTCCACCTGATCCTTCATCAAAGCGATGAGGGGCGAGACGACTATATCGGTGCGTCCAGCGACCGCGGGTGGCACTTGGTAGCACAGCGACTTGCCGCCGCCGGTCGGCATTACGACCAGCGAATCGCGCCGATCGAGGCCGGCATTGATCGCCTCTGCCTGCAGCGCACGCAGGCTCTCAAAGCCCCAGAAGCGCCGCACGATGGCGAGAACCGCGTCCGACGCGCCCTGCGCCGAAGGCGTAACCTTAAGCGTCACTGAGGCGCCTTCGTAAAGTCATCATCGTAGAGATGTTCTTTAACTACCGGATGCGTTCGGCGACTATCAAGCTTGCCGATATTTCTCCCAATCTTTTTCAATCGCCCGGGCCATGTCCTTTCCGGCGGTGCGCAGCCAGCCCGGTTTTCTGCAATGCAGGTCTTTCAGGATATTTTTGACCTGGCGCTTGCTGCCGAGATGCACATTGGCCGCTTCGGATCCCATCGCGTGAAGCAAGATATGTTCGTCGCGCTTTTTCGGCAGCGTGGCGATATCAACTGGATTGGAATCCGGCGAGAGTCGGCGAATCAGCCACTCGCCCTCGACTACCTGAAATGGATCGCGTGCGCGAACGGCGGACTCGATTGCCTGCTCGTAGTAGGAATTGTGATCGCCGGTATAGCCGCCGAGCCACGCGCATCCCGACGGAACCATCGCTTTCGCTTCTCGCGCGAGGCATCCTCCCTGCCACTGGGCGATCGCTACAAAGCGTTGTTGCCCGAGGCTTCCCATCCCGGCCTTTCTGAGAACGACTTTGTAATCGAGATTGACGTCGGGGAGCGTTTTCTCCAGCGCCTTCTTAACCGCTTGGGGAAGTCCACGACGTACAGTGGGAAGCTCGTTCAGTTTCTTCCAGAAATCTTCAGGAGGTTTGATCGCCTCGATACCCAGTTTTTCAAGAATCTTCTCGTGCTCGGCTAACACCATTGGGCGACCGCCATTTTTGAGCGTCGCCTCGTATCCTTTCAAAATAATTTTGCAGCCATCTCTTACGCCGCTGGTCAGATGGCCCGAGTCGTTAACTATCTTTACGCTTGCCGCAAGCCGGACCAAATCGTTCGTGTAAGGCAACGGATATGCTTCGTCGAAGTCATCGACTCCCCAGGCGAGCCGGCCCTCCGAATCGCGCCAGGTGCCGAAACTGTTAACGTGCAGATCGCCGATAGCGATGACCTTGGGTGCGTCACGCAGGTCAGGGCAGATTCCAGGCCACACCTGGGCCCAGCGATAAAATGTGCCGCGGAAAAACATGAACAGATCATCTCTCATCTGCTCGTGTTTCGATCGCAAATCTGATTGGACCACGGTCGTGCACGCATGCATCCACGCCTCGTAGTCGCGGGTCGCTCGCTGTATGTTCATCGTCACTCCGGCTTGAAGCCGCGGCGCGGCACTCTCTGAGCACCTTGCCATTTTCGCTCCCGGGGCAGCGTCTGCGAAATCAGTTTCGCCGGCGTGGCTTCGCGCTCTATTTGATCGAATGTGCATTGCTCAGGCGCTTTGTCCGGACGCCAGCGGAGGAGCCGCGTGCCGTGGCGAAACCGGTTCGTGGTGACCTGATCGTAACCAACCTCCACGACCAGCTCGGGCCGCAACGGTTCCCAATCCCCGCTGCGCTCCGTGCTCCATCGACTCGGACCGCCCGGAGCGTTTCCCGTGAAACCTGGCTTCGCGACCAGCGCCTCGAACCGGCGGGTCAGCGCCTTTCGTTCCGCGTTGCTGATTGAGGAAGTAAATCCGACGTGATCAAGCTTGCCATCCTTGTTGTAGAGGCCGAGCAGCAACGAACCGACCTCGCGGCTTCCTTGCTCGTATCGGAAACCTCCGACAACGCAATCAGCGGTGCGTACCCGCTTGAGCTTGAGCATCGCCCGTTCACCGGGCAGGTAGCGTCCGTCGATGCGCTTGGCGACTACTCCGTCGAGCACGCCGCCAGTGTAATCCAACCATCGCTGAGCCTTGGAATAATCGCGAGTGTAAGGGGTCAGCTTCAGCGCTGGTTCACGCTTTGCGGAATCGAAAAATTTTTCGAGCGCGGCGCGTCGGTGCGTTAGCGGCGAGTCCAGGAGACTCGCTCCCTTGGCGGACATCAAGCAATCGAAAAGAATGAAAATGGCCGGCGTCTCTGCTGCCAACTTACGCACGCGGCTTTCCGCAGGATGTATACGAGCCTGCAGTGCATCGAAGGAGAGGGTTTCGCCGATTGGGATGGCGAGCTCGCCATCGACGACGAACTCTTTGGGCTCAAGCGCGGCGAGCATCGCGACAACCTCTGGAAAGTAGCGCGCCAGGGGTTTCCCCGACTTGGCTCTGAGTTCGACTTCGTCGCCGGCGCGAAACGCCAGGCATCGAAATCCGTCCCACTTAGGTTCGAACTGCCATCCCGGCTCTCGGGGCAGCTCGGTCACCAGTCGCGCTTCCATCGGACCCGTACTGAGCGGCACCGGCAGCTCGGCGATTCCTTTGCGGCCCGGCTTTCTCGCTGCTCGCGGCAAGATTACGCCGCCTTGGCTTTGTTCAATCGTTTGATCGCCGGAGAAAGTGGCCGCTCGCTGTCGCAATAGTCTTCCCACGCGGTGCTCTTCGCGATCAGGCGCGGCACGGTCCGAATCGTGAAGCGTTTCGGATCGAGTCCCGTGCGGACCTGTTTCCATGAAAGCGGCATCGATACTGGCGCGCCGGCGCGAGCGCGCGGCGATAGCGGCGCGACGGCAGTCGCCATGCGATCGTTGCGCAGATAGTCGAGGAAGATCTTGCCCGCACGCTCTTTCTTGGCCATTTTGGTCAGATAGCGATCCGGACTATCCGCCGCGATCTGCATACAAACCTCGCGCGCGAATGCCTTGGCGGCGGCCCAGTCGATTGATTCTTTTTTGACCGACGCAAGCGGCGTGACCACATGCAGACCCTTGCCGCCGGTGGTTTTGCAAAAGCTGATCAGGCCGACTGCTTCCAGTCGATCATGAATTTCTCGCGCGCCCTCGATTACCGCCGCAAATTTAACGTCGTCAGCCGGATCGAGATCGAAAACCAGACGGCCCGGCACGTCGGGTTGTCCCGGTTGGCAGTTCCACGGATGCAATTCCAGTCCGGCAATTTGCGCAACTTCGGCCAACGCTTCGACCCGATCTATCTGCAGATACGGCTCCCCGAGGCCCGAGACCTTGACCATCGAGAATAACTTGGATGAGCCAGGCATCGCGTGCCGCTGAAAAAAGTGTTGGCCGCCCAGCCCGTCCGGTGCGCGGACGATCGAGCACGGACGTCCCTTCAGATGCTGGATCATGTGCGGACCCACCGCCTCGTAGTAGCGGGCCAGATCGAGCTTGGTAAAAGGTCCGCTATCGCCGTCGGCAGGCCACATCACCTTGTCTGGCTTGGAGATCCGCACTCCCATCACGAGAGCGTCTTCTGTCGTCGTCTTTCGCGACCGTGATGCCTTCGCGGCGTGGGTTCGTTTGGGCGCGTTGCCCGCTTCGGCCGGATTCGCCTGAGGGGAGATCCAGGTGGCATCCGCCTGCGCGAGCTTTTTCGTCTTAAGGATGAACGGCCTCGGGCCGCGTCCCTTGCCGGCCGCGATCGTGGCTATCGAGCGCGCCGACGCGACCGAGCGGTCGTCCGCCAGCAATGAGTCGCTATCACCCTCGCGCGCGAATTCGTCACGATGCTTTATCAGCAGCCAGTTGGTTCTCTTCGCGCCGGTCCGGTCATGCTTCATCCGCACTAACACCCAGCTTCCGTGGAGCCGCTCGCCGTCGAGGATGAACTTCAAGTTGCCGGCTTTGAGCGCGGCCTGCGGAGAAGAATTTTCTTGCGGTGTCCAGTAGCCGCGATCCCATAACTGCACGGCGCCGCCGCCGTATTGACCGCGGGGGATGGTGCCCTCGAAGTCGCCGTAGTCGAGCGGGTGATCCTCAACCTCGACTGCGAGGCGTTTGTCGCGCGGATCGATCGAAGGGCCGCGCGTGACCGCCCAGGATTTCAGCACTCCGTCGAGTTCGAGCCGGAAATCATAGTGCAGCCGCGAGGCGGCATGCTTCTGAATCACATAGCGCAGGCGCCGCGAAGGAGCGATGGCGGTGTCGCCGCTCGGCTCGGCGGTTTTGCTGAAGTCGCGCTTCGCCCGGTACGTCGAAAGCTTCTCATTGGGCACGGGACGCCTCCGCCGGACACGCTCTCCAGGGTATCTACGCAAGATCAGGACTTGGGGCCGCCGAAAAGGCGCAGGACGTCTTCTTCTTTCGCGACTGCCGCACGGATTTGAGCGAGCTGACCCTCGATCGTTTTGCGCAGATCCGGCGAAAGGTTTTCACCGAGAGCTTTCTGGTATTGCCCGATAACCTTTTCATCGTCTTCGCGGCACCATTCGATGACGCCGGTATCGCCCTTGCTCATAATCACGCTGAAATCCAGCGCCTCGCGATCGACGAATCCTAAGACCGATCCCGATTTCTTTTCATCGATTCCGAGGCGGTAACGTTCGGCCTGAAGCGCGGCAGCCGCGTTTTTGCGCGAATCGGCCTGGTGATTGAAAAATTCCTCCAGGTTCGCGCGCTCCACGTCTTTGGCTGCGTGCCGGTATCGCTTCTCGC
>JBAPSR010000170.1:0-25305 GCA_049281755.1 Binataceae bacterium (SeqCode) | reverse complement strand
CCGGCGGTAAAGCTATTGCCGGGGTGAGTTCATTCGGGTTCGGCGGAACCAATGCCCATGTCGTATTGCAGGAGCCCTCCCAGTCGGAGAGGGAAATGCAGAATGCAGGATGGAGCGACGATACCCGCCGGCTCGAACCTGATCATATCAAGTCCGCGTATTTGTTACCGCTATCGGCGCGTAGTCCTGACGCCCTGCGTTCGCTCGCTCGCGATTATCAGGAGTACTTGAAATGCTCGAAGCCGACAGCGTCTCTGTACGAAATTTGTTACAGCGCCAGTACGCGGCGCAGCCACCACGATTACAGACTCGCGGTAACCGGCAAATCGGCAGAGCATCTGAGAGAAGCTTTGGACGCCTGCTTGCAAGAGACGACTAGCGCAGGTCTGTCCTACGGGCGAAAAATTTCAGGCCATCGCAAGAAACTCGTTTTCGTTTTCCCGGGCCAGGGGACTCAGTGGTTCGGGATGGGGCGAGCGCTGCTGGAACAGGAAGCCGTTTTTCGCGAAGCTATCGAACTTTGTGACCGCGCGATGCTGCCCTACGGAGACTGGTCGCTGCTGACTGAACTTACAACCAGCGATGCGGCTCACTCCCGGTTGAGCGAAGTCGATCTGCTGCAACCGGTCCTGTTCGCGATTCAGGTTGCTCTTAGCGCGCTGTGGCGCTCTTGGGGAATCAAGCCGGACGCGGTGGTGGGACACAGCATGGGTGAGGTCGCTGCCGCTCACGTTGCTGGAGCGCTCAGCCTCGACGACGCTGCCCGGGTGATCTGCAGCCGCAGCCGTATAGTGAGGCCAACTATCGGGCGCGGAGCGATGGCTGCCGTGGAACTCTCCATCGTTGACGCTCGGCAGGCGCTGGCTGGCTATGAAGACCTGGTGTCGATCGCTGCCAGCAACAGCCCCGCCTCGACAGTATTGTCAGGAGATCCGAAAGCTTTGGAAGCAATCGTGAGTCGATTGCAGCGACAGGACATCTTCTGCCGAATGCTCAAAGTGGATTTTGCGGCGCACAGTCCGCAGATGGAGCCGTTGCGCGGTGACTTGGAGCGCGAGTTGCAGGTACTACAACCGCAATCCCCCTTGGTACCGATCTACTCGACGTTGACCGGCGAGGTCGGGAACGGCTTGAAGTTCGATCACCTATATTGGGGCAGGAACCTCAGAGAGCCTGTGCTCTTTTCAACTGCGATTGAGCGATTGCTGAAAGATGGATACGACACCTTTTTGGAGGTGAGTCCGCATCCTGTCCTACTCAGTAGTATTCAGCAAGCATTTCGTCAGGCCGGCATTCAGGGCGCGGTGCTTCCGTCGTTACGGCGCGAGGAGGAAGAAAGCAGCGTGTTGGCGGACTCACTGGGCGCCCTTTACACCCTGGGATGCTCGCCAGAGTGGAACGGCATCTATCCCAAGGGCGGCCACTACGTCGACCTTCCGCTCTACCCGTGGCAGCACGAGCGTTGCTGGATGGACCACCCAACAACCAATAGCGGCGGCGGTGATACGCAGGGTTTCTCGGATGTAGCGGGCAAGAATCACTCTCTTCTGGGGCGGCATTTCAAATCGGCGCAAACGGAAACTCATTTTTGGGAAGGCGATCTGAATCCAAGCGCGATGTCCTATGTCAATGACCATCGTGTCGAAGGAGCCGCGGTACTCCCCGCATCGTTCTATGTGAATATGGCGCTGGAAGCCGCTGCCGAGGCGTCCTCCTCACAATCGTTTGTGTTGCGAGATATACAATTTCGGAGAGCGCTGTTCCTGCCGGACGGCGGTACTTGCACGATTCAGGTGGTTCTCTCTCCCGCGGTGGACGGAATCGCGTCTGTTCATATCTATAGTTGCTCGCGCGATATCGAGCGCGCCAACAAATCTTGGACTCTTCACGCGACAGGAAAAATCTGTTCCGAGCGGACCCTTGGCAGCCCCGTGCTTATCGAACACGAAGCCCTCGCAGAGATTCAGGCACGATGCTCAGAGCAGATCTCGGGACAAGACTATTATCGCACGCTTCGCGAAGGTGGCATTGACTACGGTCCTCGTTTTCAGAGCATTACTGAGTTGTCGCGATACAAAGATGAAATGTTGGGTAGAGTGAAGAGCGTCCACGAACCTGACGCTGAGTTCAAGGCTAGCGAATCTGATCCGACGATTTTGGACGCGTGCTTCCAGACCATGGGAGCGGCGATCGGTGCGATAGGGACGGCGAACGACAAACCTGGCGCGACGTATATGCCGACTCATATTGATGAGATCCGGATTCACAGTGGCGCTTCCGGCGAGTTATGGAGTCACGCACTTCTGCTAGAACGAACTGCCGATAGTGTAACAGGAACGGTGCGGCTGCTGGACGGAACTGGACGCTTGGCAGCCGAAATTCTGGGGCTACGCTTCGATAACATCGGACGAGATACCAGGCGCACAAGTGCGGAGAAATTCGACGACTGGCTATACGAAATCCAGTGGCAGCTACGGGAGCGTTCGCCGATACAGCCAGCACGGGAACAATCTGCGCCAGCCAGACAGAGCGATTGGCTGATCTTTGCTGATCGTGGCGGCGCCGGAGAAGCGCTTGGGGCGCTGATCAACGCACGAGGAGATCGAAGTATCCTCGTTACTTGCGGTGAGGCGTACGAGCGGATCGACGGCGAGCATTTTCGCATTTGTCCCGAACGGCCAGATGATCTTCGGCGGCTCGTAGAGGAGGTTTTGGCACCTGGTCAGCCAAAATGCCGGGCTGTGGTCCATTTCTGGAGTCTTGATTCTCAATTTCGCGCCGAAGCCACGGTGAGTTCGCTCAACGCAGCTCAGGCTCTCGGCTGCGGGAGTGTTCTGCAATTGGTCCAGGAACTTGCTCGGGTCGAACGGCGCCAGCTCCCCCGGTTGTGGCTGATTACCCAGGGAGCTCAACCAGCAGGCGAACAGGCGACCTGTTTGGACATCGCACAGTCCCCGATTTGGGGATTGGGTCGGGTTGTGGCTCAGGAGCACGCGATGCTCTGGGGAGGACTGATTGACCTGGAAGCCAGCGCTTCGATTCTCGACGAGACCGCCAATCAGTTGTGGCGTGAAATCTCAGAGCCAGACGGAGAGGATCAGATTTCGTTTCGGCACGGTATGCGATACGTCGCCCGGTTGGTCCGCGAAAGCCGAGCCTCGATGCTCGAAATCCCCGTCAACTGGCGCACGAATGGCAGCTACCTGATCACTGGTGGACTGGGAGACCTCGGGCTTTCGGTTGCTCGTTGGATGATAGAGCAGGGCGCTCGGCGGCTGATCCTACTGGGACGCACGAAGCTTCCGCCACGCTCGTGCTGGAACTCGGCGGAACCGGGAAGCCGGATGGCTGATCAAATTGCCGCGATTCGGAAGATGGAAGACCAAGGGGCAAGCGTGTACCTGGCTTCGGTGGATGTAGCAGACGAAGGCGAGTTGAGTGGCTTTCTGAATGAGTACCTCGCTGAGGGATGGCCGCCGATCCGCGGAGTCGTTCACGCGGCAGGAGTGCTGCACGATGGACTTCTAGCGCAACTCGACGCCGCTGCGCTGACTTCGGTATTGCGGCCCAAGATGGTGGGCGGATGGCTGCTGCACAAACTGCTCGCAAATGCTCCGTTGGAATTTTTCGTGCTCTTTTCTTCCGCGGGTTCTCTCCTGGGTCAACCTGGTCAGGGCAATTATGCCGCTGCCAATGCCTTTCTCGACGCATTAGCGCATCAGCGTACGGCTCGTAGCCAGCCGGCATTGAGTATCAACTGGGGGGCGTGGACCGGACTAGGATTCGCGGATAGTACCGGCGGAAGACGTCTCGCGACGCGTCTCGAGTTGCTGGGGATTAGCAGCCTTGCGCCCACGAATGCTCTGGAGGCGATGGGACGGCTGCTGCGGCAGCGCTCGACTCAGACTGCGGTAGTGCCCGTTGATTGGAGCCGGTATAGCCAATTCTATCCGGCAGGAACTGTAACGCCATTGCTTTCTGACCTCGCGCATGAAGAAGCCAACAACTCACTGAGCGCGAACCCTCCCGGCGAGAAGCGGGATGCTCTGCTGGCCGCGGCGCCAGAGGAGCGTCGCGAGTTAGTGCAGTCCTATCTGGCAGAGATAGTGGCCCGCGTGCTCGGCCTGCCTGCATCCAAGGTGGACGTACAGCAACCTTTGAGCAATCTGGGGCTCGATTCCCTGATGGCTGTCGAGTTGAAGAACCGGATCGCGGTCGATCTGGGAGTGAACGTGCCGATGGTGACCTTTCTGTCAGAACCTAGTGTTGAACAGGCGACGGACCGGCTACTCGATCTCCTCACATCGGAGATTTCGAGCGCGCCAGTGCATATTGCTTCGCCTACTGCGCTTTCTCCGGAAGAGCTGAAAGACGGCCGGACGGATGAACAACTCTTGGAAAATCTTGATACGTTTTCGGATCAGGAAGTGGCTTCGATACTCACTGAGCTATTGGCCAAAGAGGAAGCGACTGGATGAGCACCACCCTCCAGCGTATCGCTGATCTTTCATCGGTGCAGAAGCGCGCTTTGCTGTCCGAACTTCTTCAGAAGAAGGCTGACCAGTCAGCATCGTATCACCCGCTCTCTTACAATCAGCAAGGGATATGGTTTCTCTATCAACTCGCTCCCGAAAGCTCGGTATACAATGTCAATTTCGCGGCACGCATCACCTCCGATCTGGACGTACCGGCATTGAAGCGCGCGTTCCAAACTCTTATCAATCGGCATCCGGCGCTGCGCACGACTTTTCCGGTGCAATTCGGCAAACCAGTTCAGCGAGTCCACGAATCGCGAACGATTTGCTTCGAGCAGGTGGAAACATCGAACTGGGACTCCAGCGAATTGGAAAATCGGTTGCTCGAGGAGGCTTACGATCCGTTCGATTTAGAGCGGGGTCCGCTGCTTCGAGTGACCCTGTTCACTCAATCGAAGGGGGCGCACATTCTTCTGCTGGTGGTGCATCACATCGTCATCGATTTCTGGTCGCTGGCGATCCTCCTCGACGAGCTCAACATACTATATCCGGCGGAAAGCGCCGGCGTGAAGGCGCCTCTGCCTCGTCTTCAATTGAAGTATACCGACTACGTTGGTTGGCAGGCGGAGATGTTGGCGGGACCGGAAGGAGAGCGCCTGTGGACGTACTGGCGAAAGCAACTTGGCGGAAAACTCCCGACGCTTCAGCTCCGGACGGACCGGCTTCGACCCGCTATTCCGACGTATCGAGGAGCGTCGCATGACTTCACGATAAACGCGGAACTGAGCACCGGGCTTAGGGCCCTGGCAAAAGCTCATGGTGCGACGCTGTATATGGTGCTTCTGGCAGCGTTCCAGGTGTTGCTTTCTTATCATACCGGCCAGGACGAGCTCTTGGTGGGATCTCCGATGGTAGGAAGAAGCCGAGTCGAGTTTGAAGGCATCGTCGGGTTGTTTACGAATCCCGTGGTTCTAAGAGCGAATCTCTTCGCGAACCCGACGTTCCAGGAATTTCTGGTTCAGGTTCGCGAGACCGTGCTTGGCGCTCTTGAGCATCAGGATTTCCCCACGGTTCTTCTGGTTGAGCGCCTCCGGCCGCCCCGAGATCTCAGTCGTCCTCCGTTGTGCCAAGTGATGTTCGTACTGGACAAACCGCACAAAACCGCACGTTCAGGGGCACCCGCATTTGCGGCGAGTGAAACCGGTCTCCGTATGAATCCTGGAGGGTTGGTTCTGGATTCGGTGCCGCTGGAACGCCGCGCAGCGACCCTCGACCTGGTTCTGTTGATATTCGAGACGCAGGAGTCGCTGGCCGCTGCCATGCGGTACAACACTGACTTGTTCGATGCCGCCACGGTTGCCCGAATGTCGCGGCACTACGAAATTCTTTTGCGAGGCCTGCTTCAAGAGCCAACTGCGAGAATTGATCGATTGAAGCGAACACTTGCGGACGCGGACGCGCAGTACCAGATAAAAATCCAGAGAGAGCAGAAGAGAGTTAATACTCAAAGACTGACGCACCTCAAGCGCAGGGCCATCCTTACTCGCGCGAGCGAGTAGCGAAGGCTCTTGCGAAAACAGAGTTTTGCGAATGGAAACGCACTCTATAGAAGGCTTCCCGCTTTCACCGCAGCAAAGGCGTCTGTGGTCGTTGCAACAGGGTGGTGGCGATCTCCCGTATCGTGCGCAATGCGCCGTCCTTATCGAGGGCAAGCTCAAACCCAAAGTCCTGAACGCAGTTTTGCAAGCCCTGTCCGATCGATACGAGATCCTCCGAACCACGTTCCGTTCCTCGAACGGAGCCACAACTCCTCTGCAGTGGGTGAATCCGCAAAGTACGCTTTCGATAGAGGAATACGACCTGAAAACGCGGAGTGGTTCATGCCAGGAAGAGAAAATCGAGGCCCTGTTCAAAGAAGCCTCGAGAGTTCCCTTCGACCTCGCGAGCGGGCCTGTTCTGCGGGTCTCTCTGCTTAGCCTCGCGGCCGATCGGCACATCTTGCTTATGAGCGCGCCGTCGCTGTGCGCCGATTCGGCATCACTCAAGATATTGGTGCGCGAGATGGGCCGCCTCTATTCAACCATCGAGTGCCGAAAGGAGCCGTCAGGTGATCCGCCTCAATATGCAGATCTGGCCGAGTGGCAGAATGATTTATTGGAATCAGATCAGACAAACGTCGGAAGAAAACATTGGCGCGATGCGCAAGCTTCATCCTTCCGCGCTCCGACGCTGCCCTTCGAAAAGCCGCTAGCCGGACAAACGGCATTCGATCCGCGCCTTGTCAGGTCGGCGATAGACCCGGAGCTGACTGCGAAAATCAAAAAGCTCGTAGCCAAGTATGAGACGTCGTCATCTGCTTTCCTCATGGCATGCTGGCAAATCTTGTTTTGGCGCTTGACAGGCGAATCCGACTTCACGATCGGCCTGGCATGCGACGGACGCACATACGAAGCACTGCAGGAAGCGCCTGGCCTGTTTGCAAAAACGTTGCCCATTTATTGCCAGATAGAAGATCGGTTTCGCTTCAGTGAAGTCCTGAAACGGACTAACGAATCCGCGCATGAAGCGGTTGAATGGCAGGAATATTTCGATATTGAAGCACTCTCGCCGCCGGAAGGGGGAATTCTGCCAGCCCCTATCGTTCCGATAGCCTTCGAATTCCGCGATCAAGCGCCGAGCCATACTGGGAGCGATGCGACATTCTCCATTCTGAAGGAGTATTTCTGCTCTGAGCGCTTCGGACTGAAGCTTTCGTGCATTCAGAGGGCAAGTCAGCTCGTCACGGAGCTTCACTACGATTCCAGTATTTTCCGCGCGGAAGACGTATCCCGTCTGACGCAGGAGTTCCAGACTCTACTGGAAAGCGTTTGCGCTGATCCGGAGTCGCCGATCGCAGAGTTGGATTCTGTAAGTCCGACTGAGCGCCGCCAATTGCTGGTGGAGTTCAACAATACGTGGACCAGGCACCGCGAAGGCTACTGCGTCCACGCGCTTTTCGCGCAACAGGCGCGGAGTACACCGGAGAATTGCGCAGTTGCATTCAAGAACCGGACTCTGACCTATGCTCAGCTCGACGCGCGCTCCAATCAACTCGCCCATCATTTGAGAAAGCTCGGCGTCGGGCCCGACGTGCCCGTCGTCATCTGTATGGAGCGCTCTCTGGAAATGATCATCGGGCTCCTTGGCACTCTCAAGGCGGGTGGAGCGTATGTCCCGCTGGATCCGGCCTATCCTCTGGCGCGGATACGCTACGTGCTGAAAGATGTTCAAGCGTCGGTGCTGTTGACGCAAAAGAGTTTTATTGACCGCACGCCGGGGCTCGGAGTTGAAACGGTGTGCGTTGATTCCGATTGGGACACCATCGCAAAGTATGGTGAGGACGCCCCGTTTGTCGACCTGACCATCGCGAACCTGGCCTACGTCATTTACACTTCGGGCTCGACCGGACATCCGAAGGGAGTAATGGTCGAGCACGACGGACTGAGTAATGCCGTGAGTTGGATAATGAAGACGCTGGAGTTGTCGTCCAGCGATGGTTGCCTTTTGAAGACTCCCCTCACCTTCGATGCCGCAGGTCGGGAACTGTTCCCGATACTGTTGGCCGGAGGAACCCTGGTAGTCGCGGAACCCGATGGTCATCGTGATAGCCGATATCTGGCAGAAACAATCCGCGACGAGCGAATATCAATTCTTCACTGCGTGCCGTCGATGCTTCAGCTTCTGGCAGAGGAGCCGGCTTTGGGCGAAAGTCCAGCGCTGCGGGCTGTCATGTGCGGGGGCGAGGCTCTGGCGCCGCAGATCGCCACGCGATTTCTCGGTCGTTGCAAAGCCAGTCTGTACAACGTGTATGGGCCGACCGAGGCAATTATCGACTCGACCTTCTGGCGCTGCGAGAGAAGCGACGCTCATTCTATAATTCCAATCGGACGACCAATACCCAATGTCCAAGTGTATATCTTGGATGATCTGCTTCATCTTTTGCCCATTGGCGCCACTGGTGACCTTTACATCGGCGGCAACGGTCTGGCGCGGGGCTATACCGGGCGAGCCGATTTAACATCCGAAAGGTTTATTCCGGACCCCTTCACTCACGAACCGGGAGGCCGAATATACCAAACTGGCGACCGTGCGCGTTACCTGCCTGACGGAAGCATCGAGTATCTCGGCCGGACTGACAATCAAGTTAAACTTCGCGGATTTCGCATAGAACTCGGGGAAATCGAAAGAGCGCTTCGGCTGCATCCCGCTGTGCGAGATGCGATCGTGTTAGTTCAGGAGTCCGGATCCGGACAGGAGCGATTAGAAGCGTACGTGGCCGCCGGAGAGGAGGCACGTCCCACCATCGATGCGTTGCGCGAGTTTATAAGAAGCTCGTTGCCTGAGTACATGGTTCCCGCAGTCATCGTGCTGCTCGATTCGCTTCCGCTGAACGCCAATGGGAAAGTAGACCGCCGCGCACTGCCGAAGCTCAACGCGAGGCGGCCGGAACTGACCGAGGGGTTCGTGGCGTCCCGCACTCCTACGGAAGAGCTTTTGTCAGAGATCTGGTGCCGGGTCCTCGGCATCGAGCGAGTAGGCATTCACGACGACTTCTTTCAACTGGGCGGCCACTCGCTGCTGGCTACTCAGGTCGTATCCCGCATCCGCGAAGCGTTCCGTATAGAGATGCCGCTGCGTCGACTGTTCGAGGCACCAACCGTTGCTGCGCTCGCCTCGAGCATCGATGCGGGCGGCGAGATGGAGCTCCTGGCTCCGCCGATTGTGGCTATCTCTCGAAATGGAGATCTGCCTCTGTCGTTTGCGCAGCAGCGGCTGTGGTTCATCGATCAACTCGATCCGGGAAATTCTGTCTATAACTTTCCCGTCGCCGTCCATCTTTCGGGATCGCTCAACGTGCCGGCACTGAAGCTCAGTCTCAACGAAATCGTGAGGCGGCACGAAGCGTTGCGGACGACCGTTGCCACTGTGGATGGTCGCCCCATTCAGATTATCGCTCCGGTCCTGAGATTGGCGC
The DNA here is from genome assembly GCA_049281755.1 of Binataceae bacterium (SeqCode). Lineage (GTDB taxonomy): Bacteria > Desulfobacterota > Binatia > Binatales > Binataceae > JBARDN01. The sequence goes on along the minus strand of JBAPSR010000170.1, from coordinate 15,816 downwards.
TGCCGATAGTGGATTTGGGGGAGCTGCCTGAACCGGAGCGCGAAGAGGAGGTCCAGCGGCTAGCGACGAACGAGGCGCTGCGACCCTTCGATTTGAGCGAGGGTCCTCTCGTGCGAGCTACCGTCCTGCGGCTGAGCGACAACGAACACGTCGGGCTCCTGACAATGCATCATATAGTCTGCGATGGTTGGTCAACCGGGATCCTGATTCGGGAGATGGCCACCCTGTATGAAGCATTCTGTGCTGGGAAGACCGTATTGTTGCCGAATCTGCCGATTCAATACGCTGATTTCGCGCATTGGCAGCGGAGTTGGCTGGAAGGTGAGGTGCTGGAAACTCAGCTTGCCTATTGGAGACGGCAACTAGGAGGCGCGCCTCCTCTGCTGGACTTGCCTACCGACCATCCCCGGCCGACGGCGCAGACGTTCCATGGAGCGCACCAATCCTTGCGATTACCGCAGAACCTCAGCGCCGGCTTGAAAGCGCTGAGCCGACAGCATGGGGTGACTCTGTTCATGACCTTGCTGGCGGCGTTCAAGATTCTACTTCATTGCTATACGAGCCAGGACGACATCAGCATAGGAACGCCAATCGCGAACCGAAACCGGCTCGAACTCGAAGGCCTGATTGGGTTTTTCGTCAATACCCTTGTGATGCGCACCGATCTTTCGGGCGATCCCGATTTTCCGGAGCTCCTGCGGCGCGTGCGGGAAGTTTGCTTGGGAGCATACGCCCATCAGGACCTGCCCTTCGAGAGGTTGGTGGAGGAACTCCACCTCGAGCGGGATCTGAGCCGCAACCCGCTGTTCCAGGTCATGTTCGTACTGCAAAATACGCGCTTGGAAAAGCTGGAATTGCAAGGCCTCACACTGAGTCCGATCGAGGTTGACAGCGGAACTACTCACTTCGATCTCACGCTGCATATCGCTGATACCGGGCCAGAACTGATCGCTACCGTGGCTTACAACACAGATCTATTCGATTCCGCGACGATTGCCCGTATGCTTCGACACTTCGAGATTGTGCTGCAGACAGTCTGTACTTCTCCGGGTGGGCGTCTGTCGGAGTTGCAGCTTTTGGCCGACGCGGAGCGGCATCTCCTGGTGGAGTGGAACGATAGCTGCGTCGCCCAACCGAACGGACTCTGTGTTCATCAGCTCTTTGAGGCCCAGGTCGAGCGCACCCCCGGCGCGATAGCGGTTCGTTTCGAAGATGAAGAGCTTACGTACGAACACCTGAATCGCCGGGCGAATCAACTTGCGCATCATTTGCGCGCACATGGAGTGGGACCGGAGGTGCGAGTGGGGATCTGTATCGGGCACGTGTTGGAAGCGATCGTCGGATTACTGGGCATCCTGAAGGCTGGCGGAGTGTATACGCCCATGGATCCCGCTTACCCGAGAGATCGGATCGCTTTCATGATGGACAACGCCGAGGTGGCAGTCCTCCTGACACAGGCGCAGTTGCGAACTGGACTGCCAGAACGCCATGCGAAAGTGGTCTGTCTGGATTCGGACTGGGAGGCGATCGCCCGGGAGAGTGCGGAGAATCCAGTCTCTTTAACTATGCTTGAGAACCTCGCGTACGTGATCTTTACCTCGGGTTCCACTGGAGAGCCAAAAGGCGTTCTCGTTTCACATCGCTCCACGGTGGAACACTGCCTGAACATACAGACATACTACGAGCTTACTTCAGTCGACAGGGTGCTACAGTTCGCATCACTGAGTTTTGATGTATCTTTGGAGCAAATTCTGCCAACACTTCTCATCGGAGCAACGCTGACTATAATGCGTACCGACGCGTGGGACCTAACCGAATTCCACAAGAGAATCGCGAAAGCAGAGCTCACAGTATTGAATCTTCCAACCAGCTATTGGCACGAACTGGCGCGAAACTGGGCCGACCTGGCGGAATTGACTCCGAGTATTGAGCCCAGACTATTTGTCGTGGGCGGAGATACGATGCTACCTGAGGTTCTCGACCTGTGGCAGCGATCGCCGATGAGTTCAATCAGGCTACTCAATGCCTATGGACCGACGGAGACGACCATAACGGCGACCGCGTTTGACACCACGGAGCAGCCCCACGAGCACTCGAAGCGTCACAGAGTCCCGATTGGCCGGCCTTTGCCAAACCGGGAAACCTATATTCTGAACAAATATGGCAATGCGGTTCCTATGGGCATCAAGGGTGAACTATACATTGGGGGTTCAGGCGTGGCGCGAGGATACCTCAAGCGGCCTGATTCGACGGCGGAGAGATTCACGCCTAACCCATTCAGCATCGAAGCCGGAGCGCGCCTCTACAAGACCGGAGACCTGGCTCGCTACTTGCCCGATGGAAACATCGAATTTTTGGGTCGGATGGACCAGCAGGTTAAGATTCGCGGCTTTCGGATCGAGCTGGGAGAAATCGAAACGGTTCTCCGCCAGCACCCTACGGTGCGTGAGGCGATCGTGTCGGCTCGAGGGAATGGCGCTGGAGAGCAACAGTTAGTGGCATATGTAGTCGTTCAAGGTGACCTCCCGGCATCGGATAACGAGTTGCGGGGATTTCTCAAACAGAAGCTGCCCGACTACATGGTGCCAGCGATCTTTGAACCACTCGATAAATTGCCGTTGATGCCCAACGGGAAGGTTGACCGCGGCGCGCTCCCAGAACCCAAGCGAACCCGATCGGAAAGGGGCAAAGAGTTTGTCGCGCCGCGAAATGCTTTGGAACTACAGCTCAGTAATCTATGGGAGGAGGTTCTGGGTATTCGACCCGTCGGTGTGAAGGACAATTTCTTTGAGCTGGGAGGACACTCTCTCGCTGCAGTTCGCTTATTCGCATTGATCGAAAAGAGGCTCGGCAAGAAGGTGCCACTAGCCACTTTGTTCCAGGGAGCAACAATTGAGCATCTGGCGAGTATTCTCCGCCAGCACGCCAAAGAAACGTCAAGTTCGTCCTTGGTTCCCATTCAACCGAATGGAAAACGAAGCCCGCTGTTTTTGATCCATCCGGCCGGTGGGCACGTGTTTCCGTATGTTCACTTGGCGAATAGTCTCGATCCCGATCAGCCCTGCTACGGACTTCAGGCGAGAGGATTGGAGGAGGGGCAGGAGCCGCATACACGGATCGAAGACATGGCTGCGTTCTACATTGATGCAATGCGCTCGGTACAGGCCGACGGTCCTTATTTCCTCGGAGGATGGTCCATGGGAGGAGTGGTGGCTTTCGAGATGGCGCAGCAGCTTCGTGCTCAAGGTCAGCGTACGGCATTATTGGCATTACTGGATACACGAATTCCCAATGTCGACGAAGAATTTGCCGACGCGGAATTTGAAGTGACTCTACTGGTCGATTTTGTGCGCTATTTCGGCCTGTCATTGGATCCTCGTGATGCCCTCGCGCGCCTTCCAAAACACGAGCTATTGGAACGCGTCTTCGAGTATGCGAAGAGAGCAGGCCTGATGCCCCTGGATATCGAAGTATCTCAAGCTCAGCCATTCATAGATCTCTGCAAGGCTGACTTTCGAGCTACGCAAAAATATGCGTTGCGTCACTACCCGGGCCGAATCACGCTTTTCAAGGCCGGCCAGGAGCTCGCGGGAATTTCCTCCGACCCGACCTTCGGCTGGAGTAAGTGGGCGGGCGGCGGTGTGGAGATCCATGTTGTACCGGGCAATCACGCAACGATGGTTTACAAGCCTTACGTGGCAGTGCTGGCCGAGCAGCTGCGGGCGTGCCTCGATCAGGTGCTGGCGGCGGAGGATGGTATCTCCGATATAGTCAACACACAAAGTGGGTCAGTGAGGTAGGTCAATGAACCAAGACGATTCGACGATTTACAAAGTCGTGTTAAATCACGAGGAGCAATACTCTATCTGGCCGGTCGGAAAGAAAAACCCCCTCGGTTGGACGGACGCTGGCAAGGCCGGTTCGAAAACCGAATGCCTGGCCTACGTGAAAGAAGTGTGGACCGATATGAGGCCGCTCAGCCTGAGAAAAGCCATGGATCAACAGAACGGCCGGCATCCTCTGTCGAGGAGTTAACCTCTATTTCCTGCGCTGGGCGGTTATAATTTGACAACCCGATCAACCACTGCTGCTGGCGTTGACCCCTGGATTTCGTTTCGCAGACTCGGTCCCGAGTTGCGTCTTCGCCTGTTTTGTTTCCCGTATGCAGGAGCCGGCGCGCTGATTTACCGCACTTGGGCGGAGGCGTTGCCATCGGATGTTGAGGTTTGCCCGGTACAACTACCCGGACGGGGTGCGCGGTCGATGGAGCTTCCATTCACGCAACTCTCGCCGCTTTTGGAAGCTCTAACGCCAGCCTTGGCGCCCTTGTTGGACAAGCCCTTTGCCTTCTTCGGCCACAGCCTCGGAGCACTAGTCAGCTTCGAGCTTGCTCGCCGGATTGGTAGAGATTACGGCGTCAGTCCTGTTCGGCTGTTTGTGTCTGCCAGTCGAGCGCCTCAGATTCCTCGGCGAGGCTCTCTGATCCATAACTTGCCGCGCGACGAATTTCTCGCGGAGTTGCGTAGCCTCAACGGTATGCCGCCTGAGCTTTTAGATCATCGCGAATTTATGGAGCTCATGCTTCCCCTCTTGCGAGCGGATTTCGCGGTCTATGAGACCTACGAGTACTCGACGGAGCCGCCGCTGGACTGCCCTATCTCGGCGTTTGGCGGAATGCAGGATCGCAGAGTGAGTAATGCAGATCTTGAAGGCTGGCACGCTCAGACTAAGGCGTCTTTCTCGCTGCAAATGTTTCAGGGCGACCATTTCTTTTTGAGGCATCCGCTACTTCTTCGGACACTCTACCGGGAATTGCAATAGCGACGCCGACAACGGTTACATGAGGATGGTATCCATCACGTCACCAGCCGCTTCTTGGAGCAATCCGCCGGCAAAGTTGACTATAGATAGTAGCGAGGTGCATGTATGGCGAGCCACCGTGGACGAGCCTCCGGCGTCGATCGATTGCTATCTGCACACGCTCGCCGCTGACGAGCGAACGAAGGCTGAACGATATTACTTCGAGCGCGACCGCCTGCGCTTCATTATCGCTCACGGCGTGCTTAGAGCTATCCTCAGCCTCTACTTGAATGAATCACCGAAGCGCCTTTCCTTCTGCGAGGGTTCGCATGGAAAGCCTGCTCTCGCCCTGGATTCCGGTGGGGATTCGATCCGCTTTAACATGTCCCACTCTCACCGGATGGCGCTTTATGCAGTCACGAGGAGTCGTGAAGTAGGTATCGATCTCGAATTCGTCCGCTGCGATTTGGAAGCGGAGCAGATCGCTGAGCGATTTTTCTCGCCTAGGGAGATAGCGGAGCTTCGCGCGCTTCCCGCAGCCTTGCGCAGAAACGCGTTCTTTCTCTGTTGGACCCGCAAGGAAGCCTACATCAAGGCCAAAGGCGAAGGTCTTTCATTGCCTCTCGATCAATTCGACGTATCGCTGATTCCCGGGGAACCCGCGGCGTTGCTTAACACCCGGCCAGATTCAGGCGAGGCTCTTCGCTGGCGTCTACAGGAGCTGATCCCCGACCCCGGCTATGCGGCCGCACTTGCGGTCGAAGGACACGGCTGGTCTCTATCTTGTTGGCAAACCGACGGTTTGGGTCGGACCCCGCATTGAATGGTCGCTTCGATTTGGGTGTCGGACAAGCATATGCGCCCGGGGAATTCGCCGCCGTCGCACGGTCGATACCGGAATCTGCGCCGGTCACGATAGCGACACGCCCAGCCAAATCGAAAGGCGGTTTCATTTTTCGCTCATCGTAAAAGGCATGATTGTAAAATCAGACTGACTGATGGCTGTTCCCGCACAAGCATCGACCTTCTCTGTTAGACATTCATTTTCTCCGCCAGGGTCTGTTTTAGTGTCCCGTGTGATTTGCGCCGACTCCGCTCCCTTCGAAATCCAGGCCGAGCGCCGGATTGCGCACCTGCCCGCCACAGGCGCGCGCGAGCAAAGGCTTCACCTCCTCGGCAAAGTACTGCATTTGATTCTCAATTTCCTCACTCTGGAATCCGCCTTTCTCGAACCACGCGTTGAACGCGAAATCGTCGTAGCCGCAGCTCTCCTTGACCCGCATGATCTGCGCGGTCACTTCGGCCGGGGTGCCGAACAGCGCGACTTCCTTCTTCAGCAGCAGTTCGGGCGGAACCTTCTTCGCGGGGTCGAGTTTCTCCTCATCAGCGTCCGCGAGCACTGAAGCAAATCCGAAGGGGCCGTAGTAGTCCCACTGTACCTCGAGCGCTTCCTTGTATCGTTTCAGTTCGCGCTCACGGTCCTGGCCGGGGAGCACCAGATGAATGTAGCGGCCGGTGAGAACGCCGCGGCGCTTTTCGGCGTCCCATCCGTACTTGAGCCTTCCGCGCCCGAGCCGATCCGGCCATCCTGCTTTTTCCGCCTCGCGATAAAATATTTCGACATTCTTCTTGAGGCGCGAGTTTGGTTCGACGATGAAGTATCCGTTGAGCCCGCGCTCCGCGGCCCATTTTATCGATCGTTCGGTCGTGAGCGGCTCCCACATCTGCGGATGCGGTCGCTGAATCGGCTGCGGAAAAACCTGCAGCTCCTTGAGTATGGTCGCGCTTTGCATCACAGGATTTGCGCCGCCATAAGGATCGGGTGCGCCGATGCTCAATACTTCTTCGAGTTTGCGTCCGGCTTTGCCGGATTCGAAGTATGCGATCGTCTGCTGATGGTTCCATCGCGTGAACACCGGCGGAATCGTGAAGAACTGCCCCTGATGCGAAAACGATGGCTGTGTCCACGCTTTGATGATGATCTCGTACGCCTCCTGGTAGTACGCGCGGTTGCGTTCCTGGTCCTGAATCGTCGCGAACGGCCATCCGAAGACCTCAGCCTCGCGTGGTTGGTAACCGCGTCCAATTCCGAACTCGAGTCGTCCATTGCTGATCACATCGAGCATCGCGGCTTGTTCGGCAATCCGGATCGGATGCCACCACGTAACGATGTTGGCAGCTTGGCCAAGACGAATCTGTCGCGTGCGTGTGGCTATCGCGGTCTCCGTCAAGAGCGGATTCGGACTGAACTCCGCGCCTTCGGGCTGGAAGTGATGCTCGGTCATGAAGAAGTAGTTGAAGCCGAGCTTATCGGCCAGGATTCCCTGCCGCACCTGGCCGATCAGTCCGCGCTGGCTGGCTTCGTGGACCTCCGCGAGGTTGCCGTCATTGATTGACACTCCCGACGGCGTGCGCACCACCGGGAGATCGGATGCTCCATTGTGGAAAACACCTATTTCGATCATATGACCTCCGTCCTCGACCGCTGATCGTTTTAGTGCTGTGCGGATGCCGATCCGCCGTCAGTAGTACCGTTCTTTTCAGGCATAGTTCCAACGCCGCGGCGCAGCAATCGGATGAGCAGGTTACCGATCTCATCTATGCTTGACGAGCCGTCGCGCCGATACCATTCCGCCGCCCAGTTCGTAGCGCCGATAATCAGCATTCGCAATGCATGGCGATCGACTTGCGGATCGATCTCGCGAGCTTCGATTGCCGCGGCGATCAACCCGTCGAAGAACTTCCCATATGCGCGGAATTTCCGGTTGACCCTTCCCCACATCTCTTCCGGAGGTTGGCCGATCGAGCGCGAAACAGCGCGCGCGTAGTCGCTTTCGATTAGCTGAAACCTCAGATGAGCGCGAAGTGCCGCAGCCAGCCGCTCGAGCGGCATACTTTCGGGCGGCATCGCGTCGACAACTGCACGTGCGCGGGCGAATGACAGACGCACGCCCTCGTGAAGAACTTCCTCGATCAATTCCTCGCGCGACTCAAAGTGATAATAGAGGCTGCCGGGCTGGGTTCCGGCTTCTTCGGCAATTTCGGACAATTGCGTAGCGACATAGCCCCGCTGCGCGAGCACTTTTGCCGCAGCGTCAAGAATCCGCTTTCGTTTGAGCTCGCCCCGCGAACTCAGTTGCTGGCGTTTCGCTGGCGCGTACGTCCGTAGTGATCGTGCCGCCATCGTCTTTCTCTTTCCAGACTCAAACATGATGTTTTCTCAGCGCATCGCGAAGCCGCCCGAAACCGTAAGCATCTGCCCGGCGAGTTGGCGCGCGGTTTCGTCTGAAGCGAGAAACAAGACTGACTTGGCGATGTCTTCCGGCCTGGACAGGCGTCGTAGCGGCGTATTCCTCACGACATACTCTATCTGCGCGTCATTCATAATGGAGTCGCGATCGCGCCAGATCGATTCCGCGCCTAATTTTTCCGTTTGGCCGGGAAGCACAAGCCCCGGCGCCACCAGGTTCGCGCGAATACCATAGCGGCCGTACTCGAGCGCGATCGTTTTGATGAAGGCGACGACTCCGGCTTTGGCCGCTGCATAAACACTCCGGCGTGGTTCGCCGAACGCTGCGGTCGATGCAGTCGCGACGATCGAGCCCTGCTGCTGTTCGATCATTCGCGGCAAAACCGCTCTGACACAGGACATCGCGGCGCCGAGATTCAGATGCAGCAGATGGTCCCAGGTCTCCGGTGGAGTTTCGAGGAAGAATTTGGGCCAGTTGGCGCCGACGTTAGCTGCCAGGACATCTATTGCGCCGAGCTGTTGCATCGCATGTTGGCATGCTTGGTCGGCTGCATCGTGATCGGCCAAGTCCGCCCTCACGACGGTCGCGAATGGTGCGCCGCGGCGTTTAGCCTCGGCAATCGTTAGCTCCGCCTGCGCGGCGTCCTTGTCGATGATTGCGAGACGCGAACCTTCCGCGGCGAACGCGAACACGATCGCTTGCCCGATGTGTGAGGCGCCGCCGGTGACAATTATCGCTTTGCCCTTTAGACCGAGATCCATCGTTCATCGGTCTCGCGATTGCGCAAGCAACCGATTAATCGACTGGTGATAGAAAGACAGCGCCGGCTCGATCTTGCCGTAGAGCACTTCTTTTACCGCGCCCGACGCCAGCCCAGCATGGATATTCGCCATCATCGGAAAGTCTTCCGTCTCCGTGACCTGCAGCAGCATGTCTAGATTCTTCTTCCAATGCTGCTTCGCGGAATCGGTCGCGGGAGGCTGCGGCGCATAAAGACTCGTAGACACCAGGCAACGATCAACGGTGAGAGGAGTGACTCGCCACAACTCCACATGATCGAGCTGATGGGTCAGAATTGCGTTGGGGAGCAGAAAATATTCGACCGTAGTATGCGGCAGTAGCAGTCTTTCCTGCGGCGGCTTTTCCGCTATCTCTTTGTCGATGCTTCTGCGGAAGTTGACCGTCCGCTGATGCAGGCCGTAGGTCTCCCAGATCGAGTGCCGATCGTCATAGTACGGCGCGATGCTGCGCCGATGCAGCGCAGGAATGTGGTAGTTCTCGGTAAAAGTATCGATCACCAGCTTCCAGTTAAAGTTCCATTCCCTCGTGCGGGTCTCGAAGTGGCTATACTTGTCGAGATCGTACTCAGCGATCTCGATCTGCATGCCTTCGAGCACAGCGTCGATTGAAATCGGCGCGTTCCCGGTCGGGTGCACATAGACGAGGCCGTACTTCTCGGCGACGGCGATTTGCGGCAGGCTGCAATCGGACTGGGCAATGTCGTCGAAGCCCCATTCCTGCGGCCGGCCGAGCGAGCTTCCGTCGAGCCTGTAGCTCCATGCGTGGTAAGGACAGACCATCGCGCGCAGCCCAGCGCCGCTGCCAGACAGAACCGGAGCTCCGCGATGACGGCATGCGTTGAGAAACGCGCGCAAAGTCCCATCGGATTGGCGCACCACCGCGATCGGCAAACCGCCGATCCGGGCTGTCAGATACGACCCCGGCTGGTTGCACTCGCAACTCAGTCCAAGTAGAACCGGCCGCTGGCGAAAGAGCATTGTCATCTCACGCTGGAAACGCTCGGGATCGACGTAGGCACTCGCCGGGTTGCGCATGCTCGCCTTCGCGACGTCGGTCCATTCCCCGTCTCTGAATCCGAGGTAACGTTCGATAAGTGCCCGCTGACGTTCTGGACGCATTCGCCCCTCGAGGCTTTTTCAAGGATGAATCTAATTCTAACTCGAATTAGATTTTAGCGTCAAGCGATCGACTCTGGGCGCGGAATCGGCGCGGGGGCTCTGCGATGCCTGTGGGCGGATACTTCAGAACTGGGCCGATTTGATTGTTCATCAATGCCCAAGGCCCAACCGAGGACCAGAACGGAACGGACCAGCTCCGTCGTGCGACTCGAATTCGGTACTTAAAATTGCTCTCCCAGTTCTCCAAGGAACGCGATGCTCTGGCGTATCGCGCAGAGAGTTGTAACTGTCACGGCAATGGTGGGATCCGTGCGAGCGCAGAAAGTGCGAAGCCTGAAGGCGCTCGCGGGTGTTTCCTGGCTTAAGGCCGATCAGCTGGAGAAACTGGCCGGCGCACTGACGACCACCCGCCACGAAAAACGGAGCACTATTTTCTCCGACAAATCTCCTGTCGAATCGGCTTACATTTTGCTCTCTGGGGTTGCTCGCATTACCTGCGACAATCGCAAAGGTCGCCGAACGACGGCGATTATGTTGGCGCCCGGACTGATTCCCGCGTTTCCATCGGCATCAACCGGGATTACCTACAACTTTCGCTGCGAAGCGGTTACCAGTTGTCAGATCGGGACGATCGCATTGCATGCCTTCATGAAGATCTGTCTCGGGATCGGAGCGACGGCCTTCAAGCAGATGGCGGACGGTTTTCTGGGCCGTTGGGACCGGGTGCATCTGCGCTGCTCTAACTTGGTAGGATGTACGCTTGAGGAACGCTTGGCGCTGGTTCTGCTCGACCTGATCGAGGACTTCGGCGTCCCCAACACCGATGGTGGCGTGCGGTTGACCGTGCCGGTGCGTCACGATGACCTGGCTGAGCTGGTTGGCGCCACTCGGCCGCGAGTCACTGAGCGTTTGCGCGAGTTTACCGAGAAACACCTGATTTCCCAGCAAGACCGGCATTTGGTGATAGATCCCGAGCGGTTGAGAGATTTTCTGGTCGAGTCACGCCGCGAAGGGCTCTCTGGAGAACTCTCCTAGTTCCCTCTTTCTCACGTTGAATGCTGAGCTTGAAAACGCGCCGCTGCGGAGGTTCATCAGGGCTCCAGCGATATTTCAGGCGTTGCTCTCGCCGCGACTGAAATTGTCTAGACAGCCTTGACGTATGAGCCACCTCAGACCTGCGTCCGACGCGCTCGGTGATCCGTCTTCAGAATCCCGGACACTATTTGTGCTTGGCTTTTTTGTTTTTCCGGATAGAAGATGAATGAAGGTACCCTCGACGCGAAGCCGTCAGGAGCATGATACCTCAGAGGTTCTCCCCCTCATGTCCAGTGAAGTATTGCGAGAGCTCATCCTTGAGCTTAGCGAGCCCGATCGGCTCGAAATCATCCGCGAGGCAGGGATACGTGACGATCGGCCACCGCTCTTGCGCGGAGATGCTGAGCAAGGACCGGTGGAAGAGGCGGATTCCTGGGCAACTCAGAACGGTGCCAGGATACTCCCATATCTTCTAAAAAGAATCGATCCTTCGGACCGGGAGATGGTCCAGCTCGTTCAAAGCGGATTGCTGCCTTTTGATCATAATCTGTTGGATCCGAGCAAATTTCTTGTCCGGTTCAATCACCCGGCGATGCTTGGTGCTCCTGACGGTGAGCTGCCACTTTCCGAGATCGCGGCAACCTCACTGGCGCTGACCGAACTCGTTACATCGCTTCTGGCCGCGAATCGCTCCTTTGGCGCGGACGCGGTCATGCCGACGGTACGAATTGCCGCGGGCTCCGTGGATTTTTTCGCAACCGGTCCTGGATTGATCGTCAGTGGTTTGAGTTTACTTGCGACCTGCGGGACCGGTGTGATTTCTGCTCCAGTTATGACAGGAACGGAGGCCCTCGCTGGCGCTATCGACCGGACGCTGAATTGGCGCAAGCAAAGTTCCGAAAAAGGCAGAACAGAGGCCAAGAGGGCAAAAGCCGATCGCGAGCGAGGAAGGACAGATGCCGAGAGGGGAAGAGCGGACGCCAAAAAGATCGAAGTGGAGACTACCGGACATGAATTGGACAACGAGATGAAGCGCGTCCAATTGGGCAGCTTGCCTGATCAGGCGCAAGTCCATCAGAAGGAGAAGCCGGAAAGGCTTCCTGCGTCGTTCTTCGTACCGATGCCGCTGATTGAGCGATGCGCCAAAGAAAATGGGTTGGCATCAGCGCACGGGGTTCATCTTGTCAATCGAGGATTGCCGTCGCTATTCGGAATTCTGCGAGTGATGCCCGGGCTACTGATTACAGTTGAGCACAGAGCGACGCAATAGCTAGTTGCGCGCACGCGTACCCTCATTAGTCAGTGGAATCAAAGGTATCAGCGTGCGGGCGCCGAATTGATCAGGCTCGCGAGTTGGCCGAGCACCGCTGGATCGGTCTCAAAACCGGCGGCATGGGTTTATCGAGCTGGAAAATATAAAATAGCAGAGAGTAGAGTCAGGCGCTTGCTCGGGTTATGGCCTTGGTGAAGGTGTTGGAGTCTGAAACCGACCCGAAGACGCCGCCTTGCATCTTGATCATTTTGATCGCCGCTTCGTGGTTTCCCAAATCGGTCGCCCCGCAGCAGTCGGACAAGAGCAAACACTCAAATCCACGATCGTTAGCTTCTCGCATCGTAGTATGTACACACACGTCAGTGGTAATGCCTGTGAACACGATATTCCGAATCTCGGCGCGGCGGAGGATCAGCTCGAGATCGGTCGCGTAGAAACCGCCTTTGCCGGGTTTGTCTATGATCGTTTCGGTGGGCAACGGGGTAAGTTCAGGTATAATGCCCCAGCCTGGCTCGCCGCGAATCAGAATTCGCCCGTTGGGGCCCGGGTCCCCAATTCCTGCGCCGATGCGCCGACTGCGCCACTGTTTGTTGGGAGGCAGGTCCGAAAGGTCGCCGCGATGTCCTTCGCGCGTATGCAGAACGTGACACCCCCACGATCTAGCGGCGGCAAGTACTTTGCGAAGTGGTTCGATGGCTGCGCGGGTGAGGGAAATGTCATAGCCCATCTTGTCGACGTACCCGCCTTCGCCACAAAAATCGAATTGCATGTCTACTACCATGAGAGCCGTATTTGCCGGCCGCAGATCGCCGTCGAATGGATAATCGTAAGGATCTCCCTTGACCAGCATAGTGGCGCCTCCGCGCAATTCCGATACTCGTTATTATCTTTCGGATTCCAGGTTTTCTACGTATTGAACGGCGTTTCGCAACAAGTTAGGTGAGTCGTGGTCTACCAGAAGTATAAGGTCACATGCACTTATTTGTCGCCATTTAAAAGCGGCGGTGTGTAATGAAACGCTCTAGTAGAACGGACCAAAAGTCATTTGATGGCTATTCACAAGGGCGCCGGTAATGGCAGTCTGCGGTACAGGCGATCCGCTCTTACGCAATTGTTTCGAGGTGAACTTGGAGATATCTCCGCCGATAAAGTTGGAAACCCATAGAGTTTCTCCGCCGTCGAAAGCCAACCCCGACGGATCGTCGAATGCCGAGCTGCTCAGGGTGACCGTGGGGACAGGCATGTCCGAGGCTTTCAATTGCTTCTTTGCGAACATCACTACGGTCGCATTGCCAAGGTTGGCGACCCAGAGATTGCCTTTGTGATCGAAAACCAGCTGAGCGGGAAGGTCCAGACTTCCGCTGTTGGCGGACAAGATTACGGCAGGCGTCTTGTCACCACTTGAACTAAGCTGAGAGGCTGTAAATTCCTCGACCTGCGAATTCTCCTCACTCGAAAGCCATAGGTTGTCGGAATTGTCGAATACGCCGAATTCCGGCCCGTCCAACGATGCGTTCGAGGTGATGTCTATCGCAGGGGTCGGGTTGCCGCCAGCATTCAGCTGTGCCCGAGTGAATTCATGTACCGCGTCTTGCGCATCAATGATCCAGAGGTTTCCTTTCTTGTCGAATATACAACCCCTGGCAGCGTCCGCTCCACTGCCGAATTCCTTTGCCGGGGTGGGATTCGAAACCGTGCCCAGATTCTTAAGCTGAGCGGGAGTGAATTCCACGACGAAATTGTCGAATGCGACAGCCCAGAGATCTTTTGATTTGTCAAAGGCCAACCCTTGGACACTGTTGAGAGAATCGAGCACCACTGGAGCTGGCGTACCGCCGCTCTTGAGGTCTTTCGGTACAAATTCGACTATCCTGCTATTACCTGTATCCGCCACCCACAAGCTCTCGGCGGATTTGCCCCACGCCGGCGAGGACGCGCCACATGCGACAGCCAGCAGTGCGATTGCTGCGAAAGGTAGCAACGCGAATGTCGCAGACCGGGCGGGAGTGCGATGAGATGTTCTGAACGTATGCATTGTTGCCTCGTTCGTTGAATCGAGTGTGGTACGCAATTGCCGCGAGGATCGTCCATCAACGATCATATGTCAAAGGAGTCGTGGTGGTAACGCCGTGGATGGGACGATACGCTACGCGGCGCCGTGCCGAGGTCCTCGATGCGAGATGACACGATCTGAATAACAAGCAGTCAGCGAACGACGGTCAGCGAAGCAGCCGACCAGCCCTAAAATGGCACTCATTTGGCGCCAGCGTCGACGGGCAAGGGCAAAAAGTTTATTGATGGGCGGTTGCAGGTTTCGAACCTGCGACCCTCGGCTTGTAGCGCCGCAGGGCCGCTAGAAGGGGAGTAAGCAGCCGGGAGCCGACCGCAGGTGCCTACAGTCCTGCCTTTCGAATCGTATTTTCGGTCCCCCACATAACCAAACGAAAAAAGTCTTTCGATGTTTTCGCATCACGTCCGAGGTAGAGTGAGTAGGGATCGATATAGGAATCGAGTCCGAATCTGATCCGGCTCTATGGTGGCCGTTGCGCTCGCCTTGATCACCTCCCGCTAGACCAACCTCAAAACACGCGGCTCAAAGGCTCGCGCAGCAGGCTTTCGTGTGCCGTCCGCGCTCTGGCTCCCTGCTGCCGAACCGAAGTGCTCAATCGAGGTAATCCAACAATGAAACTTCTGAAAAACGTCGCGTTAGCGGCTGCAGTCGCGGTATCGGTCGCTTTTATCGGCGCTTGCGCCGATGAGGCGCCGCCCACGACGACCACGACCACCGAATATTCCACAACTGCGCCCGTATACGTCGCGCCGCCGCCCGTAACGACCAGCAGCACCACGACCACGACTCAATATCCCAATGGCACCGTGATGAGCACCACCCCCGCCTACTCGACGGTGGTAACCGGTGCTCCAGTCGTGATGGTTCCGTCGCCAGCCGTGCAAGTACTAGCCCCGGTTGCAATGGCGCCAGGGCCCGTCGAAACAACTACATCGTCGAGTTGGGGAAACGGAACCACGGTGCAGAAGAGAACGACAACCTCTGCCGACGGTTCGGTACAGAAGCAGACCACGACTTCGTGGAATGGAAATGGAGACAATCCTTCTCAGACATCCACGACCACAACGACCAGTCCGTAGTGATGCTTGAGGTACCTGGAAGAGATCAGTTAAGGCTTTAAATTGTTGGTGGGCGGTGCAGGTTTCGAACCTGCGACCCTCGGCTTGTAAGACGGCTTCGCCGTATCGGTGGAATAAGGAAAATGCCGGTCTTTGCTATGCTTCCTGCTCATCTGACCTCATCTGACAGCACTGAAAATTGACCTTCAACCGGCACCAAAACCGGCACCAACTTGTCGGCGCAAAACCTGTCAGTCTGTGAGAGATCGGGCTTTCCCGGCAGTCTTTCGAGATCGGAATCGCTTGCAAGCGTGCCGGACCAAATGGCCGCCGCATTCAGCTCTTGATGTGATCGTGGTCTTCGTGATTTGGATCGGACAACGCATGCAGAAACTCGTCCTACCCCGGA
>JBAPSR010000169.1:0-9151 GCA_049281755.1 Binataceae bacterium (SeqCode) | reverse complement strand
GTTCGCTAACTCTTCGAGCCGCGCTCGATTGCGCGAATCATTTCGCCGTATCGTCGTTCGGCGAGCGGCATATGCACCACTTCGATCTGATACGAGGAATCCCGTACGAGCGGGCACTGCACGTGGACATAGCTCATAGCACGGCCGCCTCGGAATTCCTCGGCTACGTCTCGGAAGGACGGCCGAGAGTTCGGGGGGAACTACGATACGCATGCACCGGACCCGGCATCCGGCATTTCGACCCCTTCGGCCTTGCTCAGGGCAGGCTCCGGGAGAAATCCGGGGCGGCCGTGCTGCGAGCTACGTCCACGTGCAGCGGACTTTCGCCCGGGATTGCTCGCGCGGCAGCCGGAGCCTGCCCTGAGCAACGCCGAAGGGCGCGGGAATGACAGACCAACAATTGGTCAATGGAAGCGCAGTATCGCCCCGGTTGCGCGTTGGGGGTTCGGCTGAAACAATGCAGCAACTCCGCCGCGCCGTGCGGCTTGCCACCGTTTTGCGATGCGCCGCGTCGAAACCATCCTGATCGTTCTTGCCGTTGGGTTTTACGTCTGGTTCCTGTCTCATTACGGCACCCGCGAAGTGCTTGGCTACGTGCGCCTGGCGGGATGGGGCTTGGCGCTGACGATCGCGCTGGAAGCGGTTTCGCGGGTGATGAACACGCTAGGATGGCGGGTCACGATTGCGGATTATCCGCGCTCGCTCGGATTTGGCGAGCTGTTCTGCGCGCGAATCGCGGGTGAGGCGATAGATTATGTCACCCCGTCGGCGCAGCTTGGCGGCCAGTTCGTGATGGCGCTGATGGTGCGGCGCAAGCTGCGGATGCCGATCGGGCTGGCGACGGTGGTGGTCGCGTCGCTGGCCGAGGCGGTTGGGCAGATCATGTTCGTGAGCGCCGCGCTGTTGATCTCGGTCCAGATGATTCCGGCGGCGCATCGGCTGGTGTGGCCGATAGTCGGCGGACTCGCGATCGCGATCGCACTGGCGCTCGGATTCTTTTATGTGCAGACCAAGCGGCCGTTTTCTTACCTGTGGCGGGCAGCGGCGAAATTCGATTTCGCCGATGTCAGCCGCTACGATATCAAGGAGTCGGCCGATGAAGCCGACTCGATCCTGCTCGAGTTCTACGCGCGCCATCGCGTGCGCCTGATAGTCTCATGCCTGTGCTACTTCGTCGCGTGGAGCATGGGACCGGTCGAGATTTTCATCCTGCTGAAGCTGCTGCATCAGGTGGCGACGGTGCGGGTGGCGCTGCTGGTCGAGGGAGTAGGATTGCTGATCGAGCGTGCGACGTTTCTGATCCCCGCCAAGCTGGTGAGCCAGGAAGGCGGCAAGGCGCTGATTTTGGCGCTGATCGGTTATCCGGCGGGAGTTGGCTTTGCGATCGGGTTTCTAAGAAGAATCAAGGAAATGGTCTGGGTGCTATTCGGGCTGGTCAGTTTGATGCTACATCGGCTGATCGTGGAAGGGGCGAACGGCGCAGAGCACGCGCTGTCGGCTCGAAGCGCAAAAGTGCTCGAGATGCAGAAGGCTCAAGGAGAGCAAACCTTATGAAGAACGCAATCGCGATTGTGGCCGGGGTCGCACTGACACTGGCCGCCGCAATTCCCGCGCTCGCAGGCGTGGTGATCACGCAGTCGGAGTCGCGCCAGGGAACGCCGGCGGGCGGATCCCAGCAGCGCGTGCAGACGATCTCGGTGCAGGGAAAGAAGGAGCGGATCGAGGGCTCCGACCATGCGATCATCATCGATCTCGACAATGGCCAGATGTTCTACCTTGAACCGGCGCAGAAAAGCTACGTGCAGTTGCCGTTTCCGCCGTCGGGTCCGATGGCGCAAATGATGGCGCGCGCGGCGGGTGCGATGAACTTCAAGAAGGAATCGACCACGCGCAAAATCGCCGGCTACGAGTGCAAGGATTATTCGGCCACCACCACCTCGATGGGTGGCGACGTGTCGATGGTCGACTGCTATTCGACCACCGCGCCGGGCAGCAAGGAATACGACGCCTTCATGAAGACCTATATGGAGAAATTCAAGTCCAGCGGAGCGCAGCCGTCGGGCGATGTTCCGGAAGGCATTCCGCTTGCGTCTGACGCGACCATGAAGATGAACAAGATCAACATCCCGGGACTCTCGGCGGATCAGCAGGCCAAGCTGCAGCAGATGATGGCGAACCGCAAGCCGATCACGACGCAGACCGTGGTCACCAAAATTGTGGAACAGAGGGTTTCCGCCGACCAGTTCACGGTGCCGGCCGGATACACCAAGCGCGAGCTACCGAAGCCTGGCGACCATGGAATGATGGGCGGCTCGCCGCCCGCCGCTCCGGCAGCCGCGCCGTCAGCGCATTAGGCCGTAGCGATCACGCACGCGCCGTCGCGCGCGAGTGAGCAAAAAAAGAGCGGGGCCCGTCGGGACCCCGCTCGTCGTTTCAATCACAGCAGGAAAAGAGCTACATCGAAGCGCGGCGCTCGGCTGATTTGGCCGGTGCCGGTGCGTTGAGCGCGGCGCAGGACTCGTAGAGCCACTTCGCGGTCGAAAGCTCGTCTTCAGCGAACAGCCGCAGCGCCTCCTTGGTTCCCATGTCTTCCTTGAGCAGGGCCGCGAACTCGCAGATCGGCTTGATCGCGTCTTCGGGCTTGCCCACGCGGTCGACGAACTTCAGGAGCTTCTCCGTATCGGGGACGCGGCGGTCGCCGAGGTAAGCGGTGAACTTGCGCCCCTCTTCGGTGACGGTGGCGCGCTGCTCGCCGCCCAGCTCGGCCAGGCGCTGCGCGAAGACGCGGGAATGATAGGCCTCGCGCTCGGCGACCATGCGGATGCCGGAGCGGATGCAATCGGTGGTGCAGACTTCCGCCCACGCGGCGAATGCCTCTCCGCCATTGGCCTCGCCCGCGCGCACTTTGTCGAGGAAGCTCACCACCGCGGCGCGCTCGTTCTTGTAGCTTTTGCCGAAAGCGTGAAAGCCGCCCGAGCCGTTACCGTTCATCCCGGTTCCGGATTTCTCGAGCGCCGCAACCTCGGCCTCGAACGTCTGTTCTCCGATAATTCCGCTGCGATACGCGCGCAGCAACGCTTTGAATTCAAAATCACGGCTCATGATGGGACCCTCCGGTCTACAAAAAGTATAGGTTCGCTTAACAAACAAGGATAGGGCGGAGCGTGCGCGGTTGTCAAACCTCGCACCGCTGCAAGTGCCTCGGCGGCTTCCATGCGGCGCGTGATTTTCGCATGATGTTTGCACACCGCGCGCGCAGGAGAACCACACGATGGCCGAGATCAAGCATCACTTCGTAAACACCAACGGGATTCGCATGCACGTCGCCGAGGCCGGCGCGGGGTTTCCGGTGGTCATGTGCCACGGCTTTCCGGAGCTGTGGTACTCGTGGCGGCATCAACTGAAGGCCCTGGCGGACGCGGGTTTCCGCGCAATCGCGCCCGACCAGCGCGGCTACGGCGACACCGATTGTCCGGCGGCGATCGAGGCGTACACGCAGAAGCAGATAGTCGCCGACATCATAGGGATGCTCGACGCGCTCAAGATTCCGCGATGCGTGATCGTCGGCCATGACTGGGGCGGGATGACCGCGTGGAACGCCGCGATGATGTACCCTGCGCGAATCGAGCGCGTGATCGGAATCAACACTCCGTTCCTGCCGCGCGCACCGATGAAGCCGACCGAGATGATGGCCGCGATGGCGGCGGGCAATTTTCACTACATTCTGTATTTCCAGACGCCAGCAGTTGCCGAGGCGGAACTCGAGCGCGACGTCGCGCGCACGCTGCGCGGCTTCTACCAGGATCCGCCCAAGGTCGATCCGGCGGCGCTGCGCAAGACCGTGCCGGGCGTGTTCGGACCGGCGGGCGGCGGAATTCTCGACCGGCTCGCCGACGGTCCGCACGGATCGTTCCTGACCGACGCAGATTTCCAGGTGTTTGTCGCGGGGTTCAGAAAGACCGGATTCCGCGGCGGACTCAACTGGTACCGCAATATCGATCGCAACTGGGAAGAGAGTGCGGCGTTCGAGCAGCGCGTCGAAGCGCCCGCGTTGATGATCACCGCGGAACTTGACGTCGTGCTGCGGCCCGAGATGGCCGAAGGGATGAACACGTGGGTGCCGAACCTGCGCAAGACCGTGCTGGTAAAAGGCTCAGGTCATTGGACGCAACAGGAAAAGCCGGCCGAGGTGAATCGCGCAATGCTCGAATTCCTGCGCGACCTGAAATAACGGCGCGCGATCCACGGCCGTGAACTCTACTGCTCGCCTTTGGGTTCTTGCGGAGATGAGCGGGCCGTCGTCCAACTATTCAGGGACTGGCACCTCGAGATCCCGGCAGATTTTGCGAGCAAGAAGCTCGTTTATCTCTCGATGGCGCGGAACAGATGAGGTCTTCGATAAACTTCGATTCACAAATACAGAGTGACCGTCACCCTCTCTGCGAAGCTCGCATCCATGCCGCTGCAGATGGCGGATCAGTTCTCGACGCTTCATCAGGCGTCAAGTTCAAAAGCTTCTCTGATAACTGTACTGCCCTTGACGGACTCTTCCGCCAATTCTCGATTGGTTTGCATGACCAGCTCAACGGCTTCGCGAAGATTGCGGCGCGCTCCGCTTAGGGTACGGCCCTGGGTGTTTGCGCCGGGCAGCTCCTCGACGAAGCCGATGTATCCCTCGGGAACCTTGCAGAAAACCGCCGTGAGCTTCATGGTTTCATCCTAGCTTGCGAGCGTCGCCGACGCATCGGGTTTACTTCTCAAGCGCGCCGGTAGCTTCTGCCATGATTTCGGATAGATCGCGGACGCGCATCGTATCTTCCAGCGAGCGCGACTTTACCGCGTCTTCGATCATTGTCATGCAGAAGGGGCATCCTACGGCTACGCACTCGGGCTTGGCTTCGCTCAACTGATCGAGACGCTTCTGATTGATGCGTGTGCCCTCGTGCTCTTCTTTCCACATGCATCCGCCGCCGGCGCCGCAGCAAAAGGTGCGGTTCTTCGACTGATCGACGTCGGTGACTTCCGCGCCCGGAATCGCGCGCAGCATTTCACGCGCGCCGTCCCATTCGCGGTTGTGACGCGCCATATAGCACGGATCGTGATAGGTCACGCGAGCTTTCAAAATCTCCTTGGGCTTCAGGCGTCCCGCGCGGACCAGCTCGGCCAGAAATTCGGCTTCGTGCAGGACAGTATAGTTGCCGCCGAAGTCTGGATACTCATTCTTGAGATTGTGGAAGCAGTGCGGGCACTGAGTGACTATTCGCCGTGGCTTGTAGCGATTGAGCGTCTCGACATTTTGCGCGGCGACGGTCGCGTACAAATACTCATTGCCGAGACGCCGCGCAGGATCTCCAGTACAGGTTTCCTCTTTCCCCAGGATTCCGAACTTGACCCCCGCCTGCTGCATCAGAGCTGAGAACGCGCGCGACACTTTCTGATTGCGCTCATCAAACGAACCGGCGCATCCGACCCAGTAGAGCACGTCGAGATCGGCGGGGTCCTCGACCTCCGCCATCTCCGGGATGCCGAGGCCGGCGGCCCATTGCGCGCGTTTCTCGGCTGCGAGTCCCCACGGATTGCCCTGGTTCTCGATGCCCTTGAATGCGCTGGTCGCCTCCTGCGGAAATTTGCTTTCCATCAGGACCTGGTAGCGGCGCATATCGACGATGCGCTGAATATGCTCGATCCCGACCGGGCATCCTTCCTCGCACCATCCGCAGGTCGTGCATCCCCAGACCGCGGCTTCGGTCGCGACCTGGGTAATCATATCGGGGCCGTCCCACACCGGAGCTTCGGCGCCGTCGCCGCCGGCTTGTTTCGCGGCCGCCGCGGCGAGCAGGAACGGAGCCTTCTGCAGGAGATGGTCGCGCTGTTCCATCACAAGGAATTTCGGATTCAGAGTCTTACCGGTGTTGACCGTCGGACAGTTGATCGTGCATCGCCCACATTCGAGGCACGCGGCCATATCGAGCAATTGCTTCCAGGTGTATTGCTCGACCTGCGAGACGCCGAAGGTCTCAGCGGTCTCGAAGTCCTTGATCGGAGCCAGGCGTCCGCGCGGCCCGAGGTTGCGGAAAAACAGGTTCACCGGTCCGAACACCAGATGGCGCAGCTTGGTGAACGCGAAACAGGCGAGCAGCAGGTACACGAGAATCAGATGCGTCAGCCACAGGTAGCGATGATAGGTCGCGCCGGCGCCGAGCGCGCCCTCGAGGCCGCCGATCGTACGGCCGATATAGGCCCATTCGGTGAACTTCGGATGAGTCGCGTTGATGCGCGCGCCCTCGAGCATCAAGCCGGTCAACGCGACCAGCACCAGCATCGTCATCGGGAACCAGTAGCCGAGATGGTTCTCTAAATTGTCGTTGACCTTGTCGGAAGGAGGCTGATTCAGCACCGAAGGTTTGCGCACGCGACGGCGCGCGCCTTCGGCCAAAATTCCCGCGATCAGGATCAGGAAGAAGGTGTCCATCGCGGCTTTGAAGACCAGGTAGAAATCGCCGTAATAGAAATAGAGCTTGAGTCCGAATACCTCGACCAGGTCGCGCACGTCGCTGTTGATCGCGACGATCGTCGTGCCGATCAGCAGACCAACGAAGCCCACGTAGAACGAGTAATGCATCCATCCCCAGGACTCGCGAGTGACGTAGCCCTGCCCGAGCGCGTCGCGCAGCGAAAGGAATACTCGGCGCGGAATCTGGTCGAGGCGATTTTCGGCGACGCCCAGGTCAATCCTGCGGTACCATCTGAGGCCCGCCCACAAATACGCGGCGATTAGCACCACGAGCAGCGAGTACATCAGGACGATGAATGGGATCGGGATGTTCCAGAGAATCTGGCGGGTGACTTGCTCGTTCATTTGCGCTCCGGAAAGCTCTCGCCGACGGAACGCCGCGAATTGGGCGGCGTCCGGACTGGCATTCTGTACCAGTCTTAAATCAGACCCTCGCGGCTAAATTCAATGCTAGCCGCGGCGGATTATCGAGGCGAGCGCATCCTTGAGCAGCGACGCGACCGGGCGCGTTAGATCTTGAAGCGGATATGGATGATATCGCCGTCGCGCATGACGTAGTCCCGGCCTTCGAGGCGGAGCTTTCCGGCTTCCTTGACCTTCGCATCCGACTTGAGGGCGGCGAAATCCTCGTAGCTGACGACCTCGGCCCGGATGAAGCCGCGCGCGATATCGCTGTGAATCACGCCGGCCGCGTCGAGCGCGGTGTCGCCGCGATGCAGCGACCATGCGTGCGCCTCGGGCTCGCCGGCGGTGTAGAAAGCGATCAAACCCAGATGCGCGTAAAGCGCCGTGATCAGCCGATCGCGCGCGGGCGCGTCGAGGCCGGCCGCGCCGAGCATCTCCTTGCGTCCGTCGGCTTCGAGCTCCCACAGCTCCGACTCGAATGAAGCCGCGAGCCTGAAGACCTCGATTCCGCGGGCGTGGACCGCGGCACGCTCAGCCTCGGTGATATCCGCCGACGCAGCTTCCATCTCGCAGTTGACGACCGCGAGAACCGGCTTGCGCGACAGAAACCCGAAGCTCGAGAACGCGACCAGCTCCTGCGAGGTCATCTCCATGAGCCGCAGCGGCTTGCCCTCCTCGAGCCACTTGAGGACTTTTTCCAGCGCGGTTTTCTCGAACTCGGTCGCGCTGCGATCTTTCTTCACGCGCTCGAGCCGGCGCTCCGCCTGATCGAAATCGGCAAAGACCAGCTCGCCCTCGATCCTCTCAAGTGCTGGCAGCAGGTCTTTGTGCATCGCGGCGAACTGTGGAATCACGACCAACAGCGCGTCGAGATCGCGGATGAGGGGCAGCAGGCTCGCGTCTAGCGCCGCGCCCTCTTTCTGTTCCTTTGGATTGGGCGCGAAATCAAGAATCGTAAGCTCGACCGGGACCTTCTTTTTCGAGCCATAGGTAGCCTCGAGAAAATCCAGACGCGGATCGGCGACCTTTATCTGTCCGGGGCGCGCGCGATTTTTTCCTTCGGCAGCGCCTGGAATCGGCGCAAGTCCGGTGAGCGCGTGGAACACGGCAGATTTTCCGGCGCCTCGCGCGCCGATAATTCCGGTTTTCAAAATAAACAGTCCTCGAAACAACCGAGGCTGACATATCGCCGCGAGGGACGAAAGTGCGCCGGTGTGAGGATCAGGTTCCAAATGCTGGTGTGTCATTCCCGCGCGCGTGGCTGCCGTGCGCGAGGAATCCCACTCGGCCTCGGCCTTCAGCCAACTCGCGGATGCGTGCATGAACGCCCCGGGATTTCTCCCGGAGCCTGCCCTGAGCAAGGCCGAAGGGGTCGAAATGACGGATGTGGGTTTGGTGATGAATATCGTAGTCACAGCCGAGCCCCCGATCGTCATTCCGAGCCATAGGCGAGGAATCCCGGAACGGCCGTGCTCACAATCAGCATCTCATGCTGTGGCCTTTCGTTCGGGACTGCTCGCTTGGCAGCCATGCGCGGGAATGACAAGCGATTAAAAACCGTCGGCTGATCAAACTGACCTGCCGCCGGTTTCCTGCTATAAGCCGAGCGAGCGAGGTGAACGCGATGCCACAGGCGCCCGCAGATTATCCCGTCCGTTACCCGATCGATTTCGGCGACATCAGTTCCGACGTACGCCATCGCGTGGTCCAGCTCTACGCGGCCGACCTGGGCAAATCGCGCGGCGTGCTGTGGATGCCGCCAAAGGGAAAGCCGCACACCGTCGTGATCATGTCGCATCCGCGCGCCGACTTCTCGACCCATTACTCAGTTCCGTACTGGGTCGATGCGGGCTTCGCGGCGTTCGCGCTCAACACGCGCTATCTGAACAACGACGCGATGATGCTGCACGAGAATCTGCTGCTCGATCTCGCGGCGGGCATCAAATTTCTGCGCGAGGAAGAAGGCTTCGAGCATATCGTGATGCTCGGCAACTCGGGCGGCGGCTCGCTGTTCTCCTACTACGACGCGCAGGCGCGCACACCCAAAGGCGCGCGGGTCGCATCGCCTCCGGCGGGAGGTCCGCCTGATCTAAACAAGTTCGAGATGCCGCTGTGCGATGGATTTATCATGCTGGCGGCGCATCCCGGCCAGGGGATGGTCCTGATGAGCTGCCTCGATGCGGCAGTCGTAGACGAGTCGGATCCGTTCGCGACCGATGCGGCGCTCGACAT
>JBAPSR010000168.1:0-6863 GCA_049281755.1 Binataceae bacterium (SeqCode) | reverse complement strand
GGATCAGTTACTCCGCGCCGCGCGGAAAGCCGATGCCGCGGTGCGGTGCCGCTTTCCTGGAATTAGATCTATTTTCAGGGTCGCGCCAAGGGCGCTTGCGGCGCGGACCAGCGTCTTGAGCGTAACGTTGCGTATTCTTCGCGATTCCATCCTCGCAATAACTGGTTGGCTCACTCCGACGCGGCGCGCTAATTCGCGCTGAGTCATTCCGGCCTTCTCGCGCATCTCGGTAAGCCGCTGCTGAATCATCATCTGACCGACCAGTTCATCGACCTCTCGCCGCAGCCCCTCTCGATCGATTCGGCGGTCGAGCCAATCCGCCAGTGAGCCGCTCTCTCCGGCTCCTCTTCCTTTCATCATAACTTCTCCCGGGGTCCTGCTACGTTCAAGACACTTGTCTATTCAGCTTTCGTATTCGGTCCAGCTCCGCGACGGGCACCTTCGTGCGCTTCTTGACGATCCCATCGAGTAAAACGATTCGCCGACCGGGCCTGAACGTATAAAAGATCCTCACCTGACTCCCGCGTAACTCGAATAGATTACCGCCGAGCGCTTTCGACCGTGGCTCGCGCATTTGGTTTCCACGGACCTGCAGGACTCGAATCAATGCCGCAGCCTCTATGAAATCCTCGCGCTCAAGCCCGCTCAGAAATTCCCGTATCCGCGACTTCCCCGCTTCCGTTCGAATTTCTTCGCAGACCCAGTCCGCCACCGTACAGCCTCGATTCTGGTTAATAACATATATGTTATCTCTCGCACAATCCGGCTATCTCACCGCCGAGGCATATCCACCGCGCCGACGGCGTACGCGACCGTTGCTGATGAGGTCAGTAGCTCGGCCGTGGATTGGACCATCGTGAGCCGCGCGTTCGCGAGCGCGGTGTCGGCGGTCAGGAGCTCGACGATTGTGCTGAGACCTTGCCGGTAGGTATCGAGGTTGTCGTTGTATGACTCCTGCGCGGCGGCGAGCAGCGCCTGCGCGAACTGATATTTCTTCACCGCGGTCTGAAAGTCGTAGTATGAGCGCCAGACCTCCGCGATCGTCTCGAGCTCGAGCGACTTCACGCTCTCCCGCTCGGCCTTGCGATTTGCCTCGGTGCGCCGATCGTCGTCAATACGGCTGAACCCGGTAAAGATGTCCCAGCGCAGCGTGAGCAACGCCTCGTATTGCGGCGACGCGCTCTTGATGGTGTTCGAGTTCGAAAACGTGTACCACCACGCCTGCTCGCCGTAGTTCGCATCCGCCGTCAGCACTGGAAACCATTGCGCGTGCGAGCGCTTCACCGCGGCTTCGCTGGCGCGATACTTGGCCGCTTCAGCCTCCAGGTCGGGGCGCTCGCGAACCGCCTCGGTGATCATCTGCTCGACCTCCTTGCCCAGCGTCTTCGGCACCGGCTGATTGTCGAGGCTCTGAATCTCGAGCGGCTCATCGGCCGCCACTCCGACCGCGACCGCGAGACCCGCGCGCGAATCGTTGACGAGAGTATGCGCGCTTTCGAGCTGGAACTCGGCTTGCGCCTCACTCTCGCGCGCGAGCAGCAGCGCGGGCTCGGTGGCGAGTCCCAGATCAACGCGACGCGAAACCGCCTCGAGGTCGGTCCTCGCCAGCTCCACGTTCTCGGTCGCGGCTTGCACGGCAGCCTGCGCCGCGGCGAGAGCGTAGTAGCTGCTCTGGACCGCGTACACGACGGTCTGCATCGTTCGATTGAAGCCAAAGTTTGCCGCCGCGAGTTCCTGGCGCGCCAGCTCGGAATCCGCGCTGCGCCGTCCGAAATCAAGTAGCGTGTAGGTCAGCTCGGCCATCGGCGAGGCCGACCATTGCTTGATCACGGCAGGACCCGGAACGACCTGAAACAGCAAGCGGTTGTAGCCGCCGTCGGCTTCGAAGCTCGCGTGCGGATAGTAGGGCGCCTGCGCGATTCCATAGGACGCAGCCGCCGAGCGCGCCGCTTGCCACGATTGGCGCGTGCTCGGATTAAGCCGCAGCGCCAGATCGATCAGCCGCGGCAGGTCGTAGCGCGCCCCCGCGGTTGCCGAATGATCATCCGACGCGGCCTGCGCGATCTCCTGCGTCACCGCGGCCACGTGATACTGCGGCTGTTCATGCGCGGCCGGAGTCCATGGACTATCCGCCGCGGCCGGTGAGTACAGGTCGGGCGTGATCTCGGGCCGCTCGGCGTAGCTGGCGCATCCCGCGATCGATGCGGCAAGAATCAGCGCCGCCGCGCGGATCGGAATTCTCGCTCGCGCCAATCCGCGCCGTTTGCGAGCATCCGCGCGAAGGTTGTGGTACGGGTTCGTTTTCGCGTGCATAAAGCCCCCAGGATGGTGCTGGCCAAGTCCGCCGGTCCGGTTTATCCGGGCAGCGGTCCGCACCAGCCTAGCCCGCCTGCGCTCTGAAATCGCGCCGATCGAGGATAGTTTTGATGATAAGTTTAATCGCCTGGCGATGGTGCTTACGCGCAATCCGGCGCGTAGAATCGTTTCGGCATGAATCACAGGGCACTATCGACCCCGCTGCGGATGCCGATCGCGGCCTGCGCGCTTTGCACGGCGGCGGGATGCGATCCGATCGTCAATATCGCGGGTGCGAATTTCCCGAGCTGGCTCGTCGCCGCAATCGTCGGCGCGGTCCTGACCGCGCTGCTGCGGCCGGTTTTCGTTGCGATTGGCGTCGAGCGCTACATGTGGCCGCTGGCGGCGGTTTATGCGAGCCTTGCGGTTCTGCTCGGATGCATCTTCTGGGTGATTTTCTTCAACCGGGTATGAAGGCGGCGTAGTGGCTCCTGGAAACGACGTAGCGGCGGATAATCCAGCGCTTAAAGCGATCGGAAGATTTCTCAGCGGCGCGATTATCGTGGCCGCGATCGTCGCGATCCTGTTGGTGACGCGCCTGTACTACATCTATCCGCGCACCGACGACGCCTACGTCCGCGCCAATCTAATCGGGGTCGCGCCGCACGTCAGCGGACCGATTATCCAGCTGCCGATCGTCGATAACCAGCACGTCCACAAGGGCGAGATGCTGTTCATCGTCGATCCGCGGCCCTACCAGGCGACGCTCGACGCGCTGGTCGCCAAGCTGCAATTGACCAACCTGCAGATAAGCGGCCTCGACGACGCGATTCGCGCCGCGGGCTCCGAGCAGAAACGCCGCGAGGCCGACCTCGCATACGCGCGCCAATATCTGCATCGCATCGAGCCGCTGCTCGCCAAGCACTACGTCACCGCCAACGACGTCTTCGACGCGCGCAGCAAGTTGCGCGCGGCCGAGGCTGCGGTGGAAAATTCGCGCGCGACCGTCAGCCAGGCACAGAGCGAGCTCGGCCAATACGGCGATATCAACGCACGGCGCAAGCAGGCCGAGGCCGACGTCACCAACGCGCGCCTGAATGTTAATTATTGTTACGTGCGCGCGCCGTTCGACGGCTACGTGACCAATCTCAATATCGCGGTCGGGCAGTACGCCAACGAGGGCAAGGACGTCCTGAACCTGGTCGACAATCGAATCTGGTATGTGGTCGCGAATTTTCGGGAAAATTTTCTCGGCAATATCCGCCCCGGAATGGCCGCGCAGATCTATCTGCTCAGCTATCCCAATCATCCGTTTCGCGGAACCGTGCAGGGCGTCGGATGGGCGCTGTACCAGCAAAACGGCGCCAGCGTAGAAGGGCTTCCGCAAGTCGAGCCGACGCTCAACTGGGTTCGTTTGTCGCAGCGCTTTCCGGTGCGGATCACGCTCGACCCCGGCAATCCGGAATTCCCGCTGCGCACCGGACAGACCGCGGTCGTCACGATTCAGGGTTTCCGCTAGTACGATGGCGACGGCGCCGGGCATCGAGGTTCGCTCGCGCCGGCGGCTACGAGGGCTCGCGGCCGCCGGTGCGCGCCGGATCACGCATGGCGTGGACTCGCTATTCGCCGAGCTCGCGCTCGACCTCGAGGCGCATCCGCGGCGCAGGCGCACCGCCGTTCGCACCGGATTCATCTGCGCGCTCGGCTTCGGCCTGATGGCCGCGGCGCATGTCGATGCGCTGCTGGGGCCGTACGTGTTGTGGCTTGTGGCGTCGTCGGGCGGCGCGATGCTCACGCCATTTAAGGCGCTGCGGTTCACCCTCGTGACTGGCGCGGGACTCGCGTTGTCGGTACCGCTGGCGGGGCAGCTCTCTGAGGCGCCGTGGCTGATGCTTCCGTTTATGTTCGTGGTCGCGTTTGTTTTTCGCTACATAATGTCGGCACTGCGGCTTCCGTACGCGTGGATAATCGTTGAGATCACTTTTCTGACGACGTTCTACCTGGTGGTCTTCGATCCGGGTAATTTTGGAGTCGTAGTGGCTTCGACATTCGGCGGCGTGGTCATCAGCGTTATCCTGATTGCGCTGTTCGACGTCGTGCTGTGGCCCAACCCTGCGGACGCCGAGCTGATCGTGATGCTCGGGCATAACCTTGCGCGCACGCGCGCACGGCTCGACGTGGCGGCGGCCGCCTTTTTCGCGCCACCCGGAAAGTCGGGCGTGCGGATTCCCGGATTTCTCTCCGACATGCCCGCGCATCTGGCTCTCCTCGAACGCGCGGTGCAGGAAGGCGCCTCGCCTCAGCGGCGCGCCGTGCTGCTCGGCGCGATCACGCTGGCCGAGCGGCTGCATATCGCAGTCGATAACCTGATCATCGTTGCGATCGATCCGCTGCAACGAGTTGCGCGCACGATGGTGCGGCCCGAAATCGAAGCCACGGTCCGCGCTCTCGACGCGGCGTTTGACGAGCGCGCGGCCGAACGCGCGCGCGGCGAAATTTCCTATGGCGACAACAGCGGCGGCTCCAGCGTCGCCGGCGTGCATCCCGCGATCGAGGCGCTCGAGGCCCGGATTGCCCAAGTGCGCCCTGCCCTGCTCGCAGCGTCCACTCCGGCCGAGGCCGCCAACATGGGTTCGTTTGCGGCCGGACTGGGACAAACCGGAGAACTGCTCATCCATGGGATCGAAGAACCCTGGCTGACCGATGCGGTCGCGCCGCCGCGGCAGACTTATGAGCTCGATCCCGCGCTGCTCCGCTACTCGTTCAAGGTCGCGCTCTCGATCGTGATCGGGTTCGTCATCGGCTTCGCGAGCCAACGCGTCGATCTCTCGGTGATTATCACCACCATCATCATTGCCGGACTCCCGACATACGGCGCGACGCTCAACAAGATGCTCTTGCGGTTGGTTGGCAACGCGAGCGGCGGCGCACTTGGGCTGTTGGCGATCGTGGTGGTGACACCGAACTTCGAGACCCTTCCAGTGTATATGCTGGTGACTTTCATGGGTTTGTTCCTGGCCGATTACCTGGGACTCGGCAACGGACAATTCGCATACGCCGGGCGCCAGATGGGCAGCGCGTTCGTGTTCACCTGGGCGGGGCTCAGCCCGAGCGAGGCGATCACGGTCCCGCTCTATCGGGTATGGGGAATCATGCTCGCGATGATCGTGCTGACCGCGGTGTTCATCCTGATATGGCCGGAATATTCAGGTGACTCGCTGCTGCCGAAGCTGCGCAAGATTCTGCACGCTACGCTCGACTTGATGCCGGGTGGCGCGGCGACGACCTCGGTGCGGAAAATCCACGATACCAGCGGCGGTATCACGCGCCAGCTCGCGGACCTGCTCAGTATCGCGGACGATGCGCGGATCGAGGGGCGGGCGAGCAGTATCGATCCCGACGCGACGGTCAATGCTTCGGGCACGCTGCGGCGCATTGCGCATCGCGTGAGTGCGATCAGCAGAGAGCGGATCGAGGTGCCGACGCTCCCGCTGGCTCCGGAAACCGAAGCCGCCCGCGACCGGACGCTGGCCGCGATGCGCGCGCGGCTCGAATCGTGGCGCGAGCATTTCGACGGTCCGAACTGCCGCAGTAGCCGCGCCGCGCTCGCGCTCGCAAACAATCGCGCACCGGGCGATATCGACGCGCCGCTTGCCGACTTCACCCAAAGCGTCGGCGCGAACAGCTTCGCGCAAATCGCGCAGTGGCAAACGCCGATGCGGCTCGAGCTGATGTCGGAGATCGCGTCGCTTCGGCGTCTAGCGCAATTGTTCGCGGATCTGGACGATGAGCTCTCGCGCGTCGCAGTCGCGCGCAGGACTGCGCGCTCAATCGCGGCGCGCGCCGCGTAGCCTGCTGGCCGCGTCAAACCGGTGGATGATATACGAGGTGCGGCCCGCTGCTCTCCGAGCAACACGCCTCCGCCGTTTGATCGCGCCGCATTCCCCTGCGTCACGGTGTACGACAACGTCGTATGCCAGCACCGCCTGGTCACGGAGCACCTCGGAATCGATCGAATCCGGCTGGTCGTTGGCTACTCGATGGGGGCGCAGCAGGCCTTTCAATGGGGCGCGCTGTACTCCGATATCGTGCGCGCGATCGCGCCGATGTGCGGCTCGGCACGCACGTCGCCACATAACCATCTGTTTCTCGACGGGGTCAAGGCCGCATTGACGGCCGATGGAGCATTCGCGGAAGGCTGGTACGATTCTCCGCCGGTCAAGGACCTCAGAGCCTTCAGCCGGGTGTATACGGGATGGCTGGCCTCGCAGGACTTCTTCCGCGAGCGGGAGTATCGCAAGCTGGGCCTCGCTTCGATGGAGGACGCCGTTTGTTTCTTTGAAGGATACTTCCGCCGCCGCGACGCCAACGATCTGTTGGCGATGATTTGGACGTGGCAGCATGCCGATATCAGCGCCAACCCGGCATACAAGGGTGATTTGGCCGCGGCCCTTGGCGCCATCCGTGCGCGCGCCATCGTGATGCCCTGCACCACCGACCTTTATTTTCGAGTTCGCGACAACGAGCTCGAAGTCGCGCAGATGCCGAACGCGGAGCTGCGACCCATT
>JBAPSR010000167.1:0-20880 GCA_049281755.1 Binataceae bacterium (SeqCode) | reverse complement strand
CTCCGAGATCGCGCAGGCGTGCCGCCGAATCGTTATGCGCGACGGATGCGCGCAGCGCGCGCATCCGCGCAGCAGCCGCCGCGAAGTCCGCGCGCGCGCCGAGCGGCACTTCGATTCCAAATTCGTTCGCGGATCGCACCGCCGCGACCGCTCGTGCAGATGCGATCAGCGCCTTTGACGGGACGCATCCGAAGTTCAGACAATCGCCGCCCATCAGGTCGCGTTCGATGACGGCAACTTTGGCGCCCAGGCCCGCGGCGCCTACCGCGCAGACCAATCCCGCCGTGCCTGCGCCGACGACGACCAGGTTGTAGCGTCCGGAAGGCGCGGGGTTGGTCCATCCAGCGGGATGAACATTTTCGAGCAGCGCGAGATTGTGATCGTCAAGCGGGGTGATTACAAGCGACTGCGAATCCATCGGGAGCCTCCGGCGATGCACCTGAAGCGGTATTGCTGAAGCGATATTGCCTAGGTCCGCTCTTTGAGCGCGCGCGAGCCGATCCGGGTGGCGTAGATCGCTACCGCGATTGTCGCGAGTAGGCCGACCACGTTGAGAATCCATCCCGCCGCGGGACGTGGATGATTTCCCGACGCGGCGCGTGCAAGGTCTCCGCTTATCGAGCCGATATAGACGTACATCACGGTGCCGGGGATCATTCCGGCCCACGATGCGACAACGTAATCCGTAAACGAGACGCGGGTCAGGCCGAAGGCGTAGTTCAGCAGGTTGAACGGGAAGACCGGCGACAGGCGTGTGAGCGCGACGATCTTCCATCCTTCGCGCGCGACGGCTTCATCGATCGCCTTGAACGACCGGTTGCCCTCGATCCGGCGCGCAACCATTCCGCGCAAAAAATATCTTCCCAGAATAAACGCCGCGCTCGCCCCGGCGGTCGCCGCGATCGAGACGTAGATCGAGCCCCATACGACGCCGAACAATACGCCGGCGCCGATTGTCAGGATCGATCCGGGAATGAAGAGCACGCAGGCGACGACGTAGATCGCGATAAAGGCGATCGGCGCGGCCGGGCCCAGGGTCCGGATGCGGTCGAGAAGGATCGAGAGTTCGCCGCCGAAACGCCGTCCGAGCAGGATCACGACGACCAGTGCGAGCGTGATCGCGGCCAGCCACGGCCATGCGCGGCGTTCGCGCGGTTTGGACTTGGATTCTTCGGTCATAGCGGCGTCGTGGGGCATAGGAACTCATACAGAACGCGCGCGGCGGACGCGAGAGCGCACTCGGCCCGAAAGCTGGACGGTAACGTAACTGTCGCGGCTATTTGATGAGCACGGCGGTGTGGTAGATGCGCGCCGAGTTCATCGGACCCGTGGCTTTGAAGCTGCTCGATCCGGCCGAATTGTAAATCTCCGCCGTGTTCACGATCGCGCCAGCCTGATCCGCTCCGCCCGCGATCAGCACCGTGCCGTTGTTGAGCAGGGTGGCTGTATGCCCGGCGCGGCTGTCGGTCATGGTCGGTCCCACGCTGGTAAAGGTTCCGGTCGTTGGATCATAAATTTCGGCGGTGGCGAGAATCTTCGAAGCTCCCACGCCTCCCGCGATAAAGACCCGGCCCCCCTGCAGCAGAGTCGCGGTATGCTCCGCCCGCGCGTAGTTCATCGATCCCACGGCGGTGAAGGCGCGGGTGGTCGGGTTGAAAAGTTCCGCCGTTGCCAGCGGGATTCCGCTGCCGTTGTATCCGCCGGTGATCAGAACATTGCCGTTGTTGAGCAGCGTCGCGGTGTGATTGGTGCGCCGAAAGTTCATGTTGCCGGTGTAATTGAAGGCGCCCATGGCGATATTGAAAATCTCCGCGTTCTGCAGCACCAGGCCGTTCGCACCCGTTCCGCCCGTGAGCAGCACCAGGCCGCCCTTGATCTTCGTCGCGGTGGCAAACTCGCGTTTCGTGCGCAGCGGATTGGCGGCTGCGCTGAAGGTTCCGCCCGCGGCGTTTTTGAAGTTCTCGGCGACGCCGGTCACGTTGCCGGTATCATCCAGGCCGCCCGCGATCATTACCTTGCCCGATACGGTCAGCGTTGCCGTCTGCCGGGTATGCGGCGAGACCATCATCGCGGTCGTGGGTGTCAACGCCAGAGTCTTGACGGTGAACAGATCGGCGCTCGCCAGCGCCGTTGAGGTCGCGTTCTCGCCGCCGGTGATCAGCAGCAGCTTGCCGTTGATGCGCGTGCAGGTGTGATACATCCGCGGGTCGCCCATCTTGGTGGCCACGAGAGTGAAGGTCTGAAGGTTTGGATTGTAGAGCTCGGCGGTATCCAGCGCGTCGCCGGGCGTATCCTCGCCGCCCGCAATCAGCACCTGATTCTGGATCGGACTGCTCTTGATATCGGGAACGCTGCCCGCCGGCACGGTCGCCGCCGCCCCCAACACCAATACCGCCACCGCCGCCGATACCTTCATCAACCGCGTCATCATCAGCCGCATCGTCGTCCCCCTCTTCGCGCGCCAGGCACTACAACCCGTCGCAGAATCAGCCTAATAGAATAGCATATCGGTTTAGCGAGTCATGGGGGTCATGCAAAATCGCGTCAGGATGCGACCGGGCGAGGTGCGCAATTTGTGATTGACGCATATAATCGAAGCTTGAGCGGATTATTGAACCATGGCATCGCACGAGCATCAGGCGCACGGACGCAGAAATCTTCGTGTCGGAATAATCACCGCCAGCGATACGCGTATCGCCGCGACTGACCGCAGCGGCGCGCTTATCCGCCAGATGCTGGAAGTCGCGGGACATTCTGTCGGCTACTACGAAGTGATTCCCGACGAGCGCGCGCGGATCGCCGCTGCTATAACCGCGAACCTGCCCGAGCTCGACGCGATCATCGTAACCGGCGGCACGGGAGTCGCGCGGCGCGACTCGACGATCGAGGCGGTCGAACCGATGCTGGAAAAGAAACTCGACGGGTTCGGCGAGATTTTCCGGATGCTCTCGTTCCAGGAAATCGGCGCGGCCGCGATACTCTCGCGCGCGGTCGCGGGAATCGTCCACGGAAAATTCATCGCGGCGCTGCCGGGCTCGACCGCGGCCTGCCGGCTCGCGATGGAAAAACTGATCCTGCCGGAAATCGGCCATATCGCGTATCTGCTCGGGGAGTAACCGCGCGCGATGAATCGAATCACGCTCAAACTTTTTGCGACGCTGCGCGAGCGCGCGGGGCTCTCGGAACTCTCGCGCGAATTTCCCGACGGCGCCACGGTCGCGGAAATCTGGCGTGCGATGGTGCGCGAGTTCCCCGCGCTCGGCGGCCATCGCGATTCGGTCGGCTTCGCGGTCAACCAGGAATACGTCGAGGGTGATTTCAGACCCCACGCGGGTGACGAGATCGCGTTCATCCCGCCGGTCAGCGGCGGTGCGGACGATTCCTTTATTGGCCCGATAACGATCGGACGCGCTCCGATCGATATAGCTGCGCTCGAGCGCGCTGCCGCCAGTCCCGCCGCGGGCGCGCTCGTGACGTTCGCCGGAACGACTCGCCAGACCAACGCGGGCCGCCAGGTCACACGCCTCGAGTACGAAGCCTACGAACCGATGGCTCTGCGCGAGATGCGCAAGCTCGCGCGCGAGGCGGCCAATCGATGGCCGATAGTGCGAATCGCAATCGCGCACCGGATCGGCGTCGTCGAGATCGGCGAAACCTCGGTAGCGATCGCGGTCGCCGCGGCGCATCGCGCCGAAGCCTTCGAAGCCTGCCGCTTCGCAATCGATCGACTAAAGGAAGTGGTCCCGATCTGGAAAAAAGAACACTTCGAAGGCGGCGAAATCTGGATAGGCTGCCAAACCTCGCACCCGCCGGAACTGGATTGACCGAACGGACAGCGTTGGATACACCTCAGATGATGTCATTGGGCGAAACTTCCGTTGAAAAGATCATCCTTGCCGAACCGCGAGGCTTCTGCGCCGGTGTCGATCGCGCGGTCGAGGCGGTGCGTGGCGCCCTGCGCTCGTATGGGCGGCCGCTCTACGTGCGGCATCAGATTGTGCACAATCGCTTCGTGCTCGAGGCACTCGAGGCCGAGGGCGCGATCTTCGTCGATAGCCTCGATGCGGTCCCCGAGGGTCAGCGCGTCATCTTCAGCGCGCACGGTGTCGCGCCGAGCGAGTGGGATCACGCCAAGGATCGCCGCCTGCGGGTTATCGATGCGACCTGCCCTCTCGTGACCAAAGTTCACGACGAGGTCGAGCGCTACGCGAACGAAGGGCGCACCGTTGTGCTGGTGGGGCATCAGGGACACGAGGAAGTGAAGGGCACTCTTGGCGTCGCACCCGGTAAAGTCGTGCTGGTGGGATCGGTCGAGGAGGCGCGCGCGTGCGAGATTTCCGATCCCTCGCGATGCGCGGCCGTCACCCAGACCACGCTCAGCGTCGATGACACCCGCGAGATCATGGAGACGCTCAAGACGCGGTTTCCCGCGATGTTGACGCCGAAGACCGACGATATCTGCTACGCGACCCAGAATCGCCAGAACGCGGTCAAGGAACTGGTCGCAGTTTCCGACGCGGTGCTGGTCGTCGGATCGAAACAGAGCTCGAACGCGAACCGCCTGGTCGAGGTTGCCCGCCAGCGCGGCGCGCGCGCTTTTCTGGTCGATTCGCTGGCCGACGTCGAGGATCAGATGCTCGCGGGAGTGAAGGCGCTCGGACTGACGGCGAGCGCCTCTTCGCCTGAATGGCTGGTCGAGGAAATTATCGGCGCGTTCGCGAATCGCGGCGCCGCCGTCGAGCTAATGAGCGTCGCCAAAGAGCGCGTGCATTTCCCGCTGCCGATGCCCGCGGACTGATCGCGCGGCCGCCTGGCTGCTCCTGCCTTGACAATCCCGGCGCGTTGCCTGAAAACTCATCCCGACCCGTTCCGTCGGGTGATACTCCTCGAGAGGGAAAACGTCGATGCGAAGAGCTGTCGCGCGCGCGCTGATCATTCCAATCCTGCTTCTGCTTCCGGTTATCAGCGGATGCCAGACCAAGTCCGAGAAGCTGGTCTTTCAGGCCAACGACACCGCCAAGAAAGCGATGGAATCTTCTCCCGACGATCGCGAGAAGTTGCTCGAACAATCGCGCGACATGCTGCACGAGGCGGTCAAGGACGATCCCAAGAACCTCGACGCGTGGAAACTGCTCGGCCAGCTCGACGAAGTGCTGGGGCATCAGGATGACGCGGGCAAGGATTTCGACAACGCCTCGGCGCTCGACCCGACCGATCAGAAGCTGATGCAGAAGGCGCGGATGTACCGCGCGATCCAGGAGATGGTCGATAACGCGAACAAGGCGCTCGACCAGATCAAGTCCGGCGATGTCGCGGGCGGGATGGCGGCGCTGAAGGACGCGCTGCTTGCGACGCACAGCCAATCAACCCGCGCCAAAGTTACCGCAGTGGTCGCGCAGGCGGTGCCGATGGTCGTGCAGGTCGGAGACCAGCAGGTCAAAGACAAGAAATACGCCGACGCGGTCACGACCTATGACCAGGCGGTCCGCGGGTACATCATGCTGGCCGAGGCGCAGGGCAAGCATACGCTCGATCCGGCATCCGACGCCGTGCTGCATTCAGCCAACGAGGCCGCCAAGGCGGCGGGCACGCCGGATGCGACCTTTCGGCTGCTCAACGACGTCATGACCTTCGACCCCGACAACAAAAGCGCCAACATGGAGCTGGCGCAGGTTTATCTGCGCCGCGATCCGCCCGATTACGACACCGCAGCCGACCTCGAGGAGCGCGCTGGCGCGCCCGACGCCGAGGTCAAGAAGCTGCGTGACGAGGCGAAGAAGCATCGCAAGAAGGGCTAACCCTCGCGCGCGGCGTGACTCGGAGCGCGCTGCTACAAGCGCGAAGGGCTGAACCGCATACGTGATGAAGCGGCGCGGCTATATTGCCGTCGAAGGACCGATCGGCGTCGGCAAAACCAGTCTGGCGCAGATGCTGGCGAAGGAGTTGAACGCGCGGCTGCTGCTCGAAGACGCCGACAACAATCCTTTTCTGCCGCGCTTTTACGCCGAGCCCGACAAGTACGCCTTTCCCGCGCAGCTCTACTTTCTGCTCACGCGCTACAATCAGCAGCGCGAACTGCTGCAACGCGATCTCTTCGAACAGGCGACGGTCGCGGATTATCTGTTCGCCAAGGATCGGATTTTCGCCAATCTGAATCTCGCGCCCGACGAGCTCAAACTCTACGAAGGCGTGTACAAGCTGGTGGACGCGCAGATGGCCAAGCCCGACCTGGTGGTGTACGTGCGCGCCCGCGTCGAGGTGCTGGGGGAGAGGCTGCGCAAGCGCAATCGCGACTTCGAGCGGCACATCAGCTTCGAATACCTCGAGCGCGTATCGTCGGCGTATCGCGATTTCTTCTTCTATTACGACGAAGCCCCGCTGCTGGTAGTCGATTCGTCGGAGATAGACTTCGTCGCGAATCCGTCCGACCTGGCCGATCTGATTCGCGAGATAGACGCCGCCGGCCCCGGCACCCAGTACTTCGTCCCGCGCAAAGGATGATTCGCTGGCGGGCAATTTAACCAGTAAGGAGAACTGAAAGGTGGCGATCGAGGCGGTGATTTGGGATTTCGGTGGCGTCTTCACGACCTCTCCGTTCGAGGCTTTCAGCCGCTATGAAATTCAGCGCGGAATCCCGCGCGATCATATCCGCAAAGTCAACTCGACCAATCCCGATTCCAATGCGTGGGCGCTGTTCGAACGCGCGGAGATCGATGTGCACGGCTTCGACCGCAAGTACCTCGAGGAATCGACCGTGCTCGGTCATCCTGTTCGCGGCGCGGAAATCCTGCCGCTGCTGTCGGGCGCGGTGCGGCCGCGGATGGTCGCGGCGCTGCTGGTGTGCAAGCGCCACTTCAAGCTCGGATGCATCACCAACAACATGCCGCAGGGCCACGGCCCCGGGATGGCGGCGAGTGCGCAGGGCGCCACGCGCGCCCGCGATATCATGCAGTACTTCGACGCGATCATCGAAAGCTCGAAGGCCGGCATCCGCAAGCCTGACCCGAGAATCTACCTGATGATGTGCGAGCGGCTTGGCGTCACGCCGCAGGCATGCGTCTATCTCGACGACCTGGGCGTCAACTGCAAGCCGGCGGCGCAACTCGGCATGACGGCGATCAAAGTGGTCACCGAGGCGCAGGCTCTGGCTGATCTGGCCAAGGCTACCGGGCTGACCTTTCCTACGGATTGATCCGCCGGCGATTATTTTCCGTGGGCGGATTTGTATGCTGCCTCGATATTCGAGGCGAGGCGGAAATCTTTGTCGGTGATACCGCCCTGATCATGCGTCGAACAGGTGAAGGTGACGCGCCGGTAGTTGATCAGCATGTCGGGATGATGGTCGGCGGCTTCCGCGATCTTGGCGACCTTTTCGACGAACCTTATCGCGTCCATGAATTCCTTGAACTCGAATTGCTTGGCAATCGCGTCTTGCCGATGCGTCCATTCGGGAAGCGCCTCGAGCTTCGATTTAATCTGTCCGGCGTCCAGCTTTGCCATCCGATGCACCTCCGGCACGGCGCGGCGCCGCGCACATCTTGATCGTAGCCGCACTCGCCGTGGGCCGCTATGAACTGTTATCGGCCCGGCCGCGGGCTGTGGTAATAGAGGAGCAGCCAGTCCGGGAAAGGAAACAGATCATGGCGAATAAATACGTTACCGATGAAGTCCGCAAGCAGATCGGCACGACCGGAGAGATCCGCACCTACGACGTCGAACGCGGCGCGATTCGCCGCTTCGCCGAGGCGATAGGCGATCCGAATCCGCTCTTCAACGACGAGCGTGAGGCGCGCAAGACCCACTTCGGCGGGATGATCGCGCCGCCGACGTTCTGCCGCTCGATGGGCTCGCCGATTCCGGGAATCGAGCTGCCGGGGATGGGCAAAGAGTTTCGCGGACTCGATGGCGGCTCGGACTGGGAATATTTCCATCCGATTAAAGTCGGCGACCGTATCAGCGTGCAGACCCGCCTGGCCGATCTGCGCGAATCGGAAGGGCGGCTCGGCGTGATGGTGTTCATCACGATGGAGACGACTTACACCAACCAATTCGGCGAAGTGTGCGCGACCCAGCGCTCGACCGGGATTCGCTACTAGCCGGCGGCCGTCAGCAGACGAGGTTAACCACGATGACGAAGCAGCACTATATTGAAGATATCGAAGTGGGCGCGGAAATTGGGCCGCTGGAGATCCATCCGACCACGCAGCAGCTCGTGAAGTACGCGGGCGCCTCCGGCGATTTCTACCAGATTCATTACGACAAGGATTTCGCGCTCGCCAACAAGTTGCCCGGCGTGATCCTGCACGGTGCGCTCAAAAACGCGTTCCTGGGACGTCTCGCGACCGATTTTGCGGGCGAGCACGGATGGGTTCGCAAACTTTCAGTGTCGTACCGCGGGATGGATCAGCCCGGCACCAAGGTCGTGTGCCGCGGCAAAGTCGCAAAAAAATATTCCGAGCACGGGCATCACATGGTCGATTGCGAAATCTGGCTCGAAAACGCGAAGGGTGAAAAGACCACTCCCGGCAGCGCGACGGTGATCCTGCCCTCGAGGGATGGTCACACGGCGTAACAAGGTGAGGCGATGCCGATCCGGCGTGAGTATCCTCCGCGATCGATCGATGCGGCCGCGGTCTTAAGCGGCAGTATCGATAGCCACTACCGCAAGATCCTCGTGCGCCTGCTGTCAGCGCACGCGTTTGCCGAAAAGCTGACCGCGCTGGGCTATCAGCAGGCGATCGAGACGATCGACAATCCCGCGCTGCGCCCGACCCTAGAAAAGAATTTCCGCGAAGAAAAAAAACACGCGCGGCTCATCTATCGCGCGCTGGCCGAGCTCGGCGTCACCGAGCAGCAGGCCGACCGCGCGATGATCACGATCGTCAAGGCGCCGTCCTTCGCGGCGGCGGTGCATTTCGCCCAGCACGCCGCCGACGAACTCGACCTGCTGATGGCGGCGCTCGCGCTCGACACGACCGGGCTCATCATGATTGGCGTGAACTACCGCGATTCGAGCTACGCGCCGCACGCGAGCGCGGCCGAGATAATTCTCGAAGAGGAAGCCGACCACGAGGTCTTCGCGAGCCATCAACTGGGCGAGGCGGTCGAGCGCTTCGGCGCGGAACGCGTCGGCGCGGGGCTGCGCGAATGGCTTCCGCGCGCGGTCAATTTTTTCGGACCGCCGGGGACCGGCTTCACCTACGATTGTATTCGCTACGGCCTGAAGACGCGTGACAACCAGGAACTTGCCGAGTTGTACCTCGCGATGATCGGTAAACGATGCGAACAACTAGGTCTCGCGCTCCCCGCGCTGACTTCCGACTACCCGCACGCGGCAGCCTGACTGGCCCAGTTACGCTTCCAGCGCGCGCAGTGCCAGGCCTCGCGCGACCGACGTGAATTCATTCCCCATCCGGATTTTCTGCCCGCCGAAGCGCTCTTCGAAAAGGCGCCGCACCGCCGGCACGAACGACGAACCGCCGGTCAGAAAAACGCTGTCGATTTCCCTGCGATCGATCGCGACCGTGCGCATCAGCCGATCGACGCATCCCGCGATCTCCGCGAGCAGGCGCGCGATCCATTCGTCGAGTTCGCCGCGCGCGATTCCGCGGCGAATCTCGGTCGCCCGGTCGATGAAGTCGAACTCCGCGGATTCATTGTCCGACAGCGCGAGCTTGGTGCGCTCGATCTCGCGGAATATGTAGTAGCCCAGGTCGCTGTCGATCACGTTGATCAGCGCCGCGATCTTGGCCGGCTCGAGCGACTCGCGTTCGAGCTCGCGCAGGCGAAATAGCGTCGCACGCGTCTTGAGCATCGACAGATGATGCCACCTTTCGAGCCTTGCGTACGGCCAGGTCGGCGCGGGCAAGGTCGAGCCGTATGGCGAGCGATATTTCGAGCCGCGTCCAAGCGCAGGCGCGACGATGTGATGAATCATCCGGCCGTCGAATGCGTCGCCCGCAATCGCGACACCGTCGTTGCCAAGTATCTCGAAGCGCTCGCGAGGTTCCGCCGAGCCCGTGCGCGGAGCCTTGAGCCGCAGGATCGAGAAGTCGCTGGTGCCGCCGCCGAAGTCCGCGATCATCACGGTTTCGTCGCGGGTGATTCGGCTCGCGTAGTCATACGCGGCCGCGACCGGTTCGTACTCGAACATCACCTCGTCCCAGCCCGCGCGCCGGACCGCTACGTCAAGGCGAGCACGCGCCGCGTCGTCGTCGGCGGTGGTCTGCGCGTCGGAGAAATGCACCGGGCGGCCAACGATGATACGCGCGGGCAGCGGTCCGAACTGCGCTTGCGCGCTCTGACGCAGATTGATCAGAATCGGTGCGATCAGATCTCCGAGCGAATAGTTCTCGCCCATGATGTCGGTGGATTGGAACGTGCGATCGGCCAGAAACGATTTGAGCGACTGGATGAGCCTGCCGTTGCCGCCCGCGGCAAGGTAGCGGCGAATCGCATCATTGCCGACCGAGAGCACCGCCTCGGTGCCGCCGGTTTCTTCGGTCGATTCGAAAAACAGAATCGAGCGAAAGGTTTCGGTCGCGGGCGCGTCCGCGACGTCGGCCGCAAAGCGCGCCAGGCGCACCGCACCGTCGGCGCCGATGATCGCGATCGCGCTGTTGGTGGTGCCGAAATCCAGTCCGACGGCGCGGATCGGCGCGGTCATGATAAACGCAGCTCGCGCACCAATTTCATCCGTCGAGAATCCAGTCGCGCCCAATCGTTGTCAACGTTGAGAATTTCGTATAAAGTGGCCAAACCCTAAGGATGATCGGAAAACGCACCGACGGTGCGACAGCGATGGGCCGAAGTTTCGGCCTTTTTCTTTTTCGCCATGCGCCGGTTCGCGCGACAAGGAGAATCCGCGTGCGAAACATCGAGGAGCCGCCGTTCGAGATTTCCGCCGCCGAGGTCGCCGACAACTGGAATCGCAACGCCGACTCGTGGGCCGCTGAGGTTCGCGCGGGCCACGACGTCTATCGCGAGCACTACAACAACCCCGCCTTCCTTGCCTTCCTAGGCGATCTGAAAGACCAGCGCATCCTCGACGCCGGATGCGGCGAGGGGCACAACACGCGCATCCTGGCGCAGCGCGGCGCAAAGATGATCGGCGCCGACATCTCGACCCGGATGATCGAGTTGGCGCGCGAAGCGGAGCGAAGCAAGCCGCTCGGGATCCGATACGAAGTCGCCTCGTATACCGCGATGCCGGAATTCGCGGCGGATTCCTTTGATGCGGTGGTCTCGTTTATGGCCTTGATGGACGGCCCCGATTTTCCTTCCGCGATGCGCGAAATTTTTCGCGTGATGCGTCCGGGCGCACAGCTCTGTTTCAGCATTATTCATCCTTGTTTCATGACTCGCGGCTTCGGCTGGATTCGCGGCGAAAGCGGACGCGAGACCGGCTATACCGGCGCCGAGTACTTCAACCGCCAGCCGTGGATCGAGCGATGGAAATTTTCGAAAGCGCCGGGCGCTCCTCAGACGCAAGATTTTTCGGTGCCGCGCTTCGATCGGATACTTTCGGACTATATCAACGCCGTCATCGCCACGGGCTTCATACTCAAAGAGATTCACGAACCGCGTCCGACCGAAGAAGCTTGCCGCGCGAATCCGTGGCTGGTGCGATGGCGCGAGCATATGCCGCTGTTCTTTTACGTGCGGGCGGCCAAGCCGCGGCGATGATCGCGGTTTCGCATTCGCGCGCGGCGCGATTAGAATCGCGCTTGAGTCCGCCGCAGGAGCCAAATCGGAAACGATGAGATCAACTCATTCTGGGAGCTTCGGGAAATTCGCCGCATCGATGATCGCGCTGATCGCGCTGGCCGGATGCGAAGTCGAAGGGCCGGCATTCACGCGTATGGCGCGTCCGACCACCAAGGTGATCGTTTACGTCTATCGCCCGTATGAATTTATGGGCGCGAGCGATGAACCCGATATAACTTGCGGCAGCGATACGATCGCGATCGGAGCGGGCGGCTATCACGCTTTCGTGGAAGAGCCGGGAACGATCAAATGCTCCGCGGCGGGCGCGGCCGGCACCCCGGTCATCTTCGAAGCGCGTCCCGAAACCGATCATTTCGTGCGCGAAGTGGTTTCGGGCGGACTCGCGTCGAGCCAGGCCACGCTCACCAAGGTCGATCGCGCGACCGGGCTCGACGAGATCGCATCGACCCGCACGCTGCAGTAGAACCTGGGGACCTACAAGATGCATCGAATCGTAACCCTGCTGCCAAGCGCGACTGAGATCGTGTGCGCACTCGGATTTGAGAATGAGCTGGTCGGCCGCTCGCACGAGTGTGATTATCCGGCCGGCGTTGCAAAGCTTCCCGCGCTGACCCAACCCAAGTTCAAGGTCGAAGGCACCAGCGCCGAGATCGACCAGCGGGTCAAGCAGATCGTCGGCGACGCGCTGTCGGTGTACCGCGTCGATACGGTCCGGCTGCGCGAGCTTCACCCCGACGTCATCGTCACGCAATCGCAGTGCGAGGTTTGCGCGGTCAGCGAACGCGACGTCGAAGCGGCGGTCGCGCAGTGGCTGGGCGCGCAACCTGCGATCGTGTCGCTCGCGCCCTATGCTTTGGCGGATGTGTTCACGGATCTGAAACGCGTCGCGAAGGCTCTGGGAGCCGCCGATCGCGGCGATACGCTCGTCGCGCGAATGCGCGCCCGGATGGACGCGATCGCCGCGCGCGCCCGCGCGCTCGATCCGCGTCCGACGTTTGCGTGTATCGAGTGGATCGATCCGATGATGTCGGCGGGCAACTGGATGCCTGAGCTGGCCGCGATGGCCGGGGGTGAAAATCTTTTCGGCCGTGCCGGAGAGCATTCGCCGTGGATGAAGTTCGAGGAGCTTGCCGCCGCCGATCCGGAAGTGATCATGATTTCGCC
This sequence comes from Binataceae bacterium (SeqCode), assembly GCA_049281755.1. Classification (GTDB taxonomy): domain Bacteria; phylum Desulfobacterota; class Binatia; order Binatales; family Binataceae; genus JBARDN01. Next base: position 7,989 of record JBAPSR010000167.1, on the reverse strand, counting down.
GTGCGGCTTCGATATTGCGCGCACGCTCACCGAGCTTCCGGTGCTGACCCGCGACCCACGATGGAGCAAGCTGCGCGCGGTGCGCGAGCGCCGCGTATTTATCGCCGACGGGAATCAGTACTTCAATCGCCCCGGTCCGCGCCTGGCCGAGTCGCTCGAGATTTTGACGGAGCTGCTTCATCCGGAGGCGTTCAAGTTTGGTCACGAAAACGCCGGATGGCGTCGTGCGTAGCCGGAAGGTTATTTCTTTGCCAGGTACCGCATCCCGACCCGCGCGGGCGTGAGCTGAATTCCGAACTCCGCGAGCAGCGGCGCGATGTCGCAGGCGTTGTCCGCGGTGACGAAGGTGACCGCGTCGCGCGACAGCATCGGCTTGGGCAGTTTCTCGGCGAGCGCGCCAAGCCCGCGCATAAGGCCCTCTGGAATATGAACCATCGGGCGCTGACGCCCGCTCGCCTCCATGACGGTTCGCATCATCTCGTCAAAGGTCATCAGCTCGGGGCCGCCAACCTCGTAGATGCCGTTTTTTCCGCGCCCGGAAATTGCGAGCGCGACGCACGCCGCAAGATCATCGACCAGCACCGGCTGCACTTTCTGCCGCCCGGTCCCCGGGACGGCAAATACCGGCGCGAATTTCAGCAGCTTGACGAAATTGTTTACCACCGCGTCCTCAGGTCCGTAGACCAGCGAGGGCCGAAAGATGGTGTAGCCGAGACCTGATTCGCGAATCGCGCGCTCCGCTTTGCCCTTGGCGCGAAAGCCCGGATGCTCCGAAGTCTCGTCGGCCGCCGCGCCGCTGATGTAGATAAATTGCCCGACCCCGGTGGCCTTCGCGGCGGCAATCAGCGCGAGCGCTCCGCCCAGGTCGATTCGCTCGAAGGTGAGTCCGCGACGCGGATTCTCGATCGGATAGCCGTCGAACTGGATCGCGTCGATCACCGCGGCGGCGCCCTCGAGCGCGGCGAGCACCGACTCCGGTTTGGAAATGTCGGTCTCGACGAACTCGGCGTGAGTTTCCCAAAGCTGCGCGCGCGCCTTCTCCGGGCTGCGGCTCAGCACGCGGAGTTTGAGCAAGTCCATCGCGGCCAGCCGGCGCACGATCGCGCGGCCGATAAACCCCGACCCTCCGGCGATCGCGATGGTTTTTTCTTCCATGAGTGTTACAGGCTTCGCCACGCGTGGTTGAAGCGCGCGCGCTCGAGGTAACGTCCGCGTCCGGCGCGCGCTGTCGGTTTGCGAAAGGTCGCGACCACCTCACCGCGTGAGATCGTTTCCCGCGGCCATCCGGTGACCTCGAAACCCTCGAACACGTCGTAGTCCGCGCGCGAGTGCATCTCGGAGCTGCGAATCACGACCTGCCGATTTGGATCGAACACGATCAGATCCGCGTCGCTGCCTTCGGCAATCGCACCCTTGCGCGGATACAGCCCGAAGATTCGGGCAGGATTCCCGGCGATCAGATCGACAAAGCGCGCAAGCGGAAGACCGCGCTTCACGACGCCCTCGGAATACAGCATCGGCACCAGAGTTTCGAGATTCGCCATGCCCGGCGGGATACGGGTGAAGCGATCCGGAGCGCTTTTGTGCGCCAGGTTCCAACTGCAGTGGTCGGTCGCGAGCACGTCGATTGTGCCGTCGGCGATCGCTTCCCACACTGCCTCGCGATCGCGCTCGGATCTCAGCGGCGGAAATCCCACGTACTTCTCGCCGGCTGCTTCGAGGAACCGCTCGTCAGTCAGGTAGAGGTAGATCGGACGCGTCTCCGCGAGCACGACTTGTTCGCGAGCGCGCGCACGGCGGATCGCGTTTAACGCACCGGCACTCGAGAGATGAACGAAGTAAGCAGGCGCGTTGGCGCTCGAGGCCATCGCAAGCCCGCGCTCGACGGCGGCGGCTTCGGATAGCGGCGGACGGCTGGCGGAAAAATTCGCCACCCCTGATTTTCCCGCACCCAGCAGCCGCTCGGTGCAGTATCCGATCACGTGCTCGTCTTCGGCATGGATCGTAAGCATCGCGCCGGCATCGGCCACAGCCCGAAACGCGCGCATAAAATCTCGCGCGCGAGCTTCGAATCCGCGCATCATGAAAATCTTGAAGCTGGTAACACCGCGCCCCGCGATGGAAGCGATTTCCGCGATTGCCTGTGGCGAGGGATCGAGGATCGCGACATGAAAGCCGTAATCGATAATCGCGCGGCCGTCGGCCTTCGCGTGCCACTTGGCGATCGCCTCGGCCAGCGTGCCGCCGTCGGGTTGAAACGCGTAGTCGATGATCGAGGTGACTCCGCCGGCTGCCGCCGCGAGGGTGCCGGATTCAAAGTCGTCGATCGTGCGTGCGTTGTACATCTCGGCATCGAGATGCGTGTGCGCGTCGATCGCGCCGGGTAGCAGCAGCATTCCGCGCGCATCGATTGTCGCCGTAGAGGCTTCGAGATTTCCCGGTGCCGCGACCTGGACGATTTTGCCGCCACGGATGCCGACGTCTCTTGCGAGCACGCCGTCGGGCGTCACCGCGGTCGCGCCAGCGATTGCAAGGTCCAGCATCAGGGCTCCTTGCGCGGGGAGTTAGCGGGTTTTGCGCGGCCGCCGCGGCCGTTTGATCCGCGCCGGTTTGGTTCGGCGACGCTTTCGGCGGACTACTTCATCGGGCAGCGATTCGGGCGCTGTCTCTGACGCGATCGCCGACTGAAGCGTAGCGGGATCGAGCGGGATCAGGCTGAAGCGCGAAATCTCGGGCCTGCAATTGATCCTTATCCGCAGCCAGAAGGTGCCGAGCCCGCGATTGGTGTAAATGAAAAAATCTTCGTATCGGTTGAGGCCCGAATAAAAACGCTTTCCGATCCGCAGAATCGACTTGAGCGGCGAGCCGTAATACGGAATCCGCACCACGCCGCCGTGAGTATGTCCCGATAGCATCACGCCCGGATGCAGATGGCGCGCGTACAACGCGGTATCAGGATTGTGCGCCAGCACGATCGCGCTTTCGCCGGGCTCGACGCCGGCGAACGCCCGCGCGGGCTCCGCGTGGCGCGACCACAAGTCGTCGATTCCGATAACGATCAACTCGCGTCCGCGAATCACAATGCGCCGGTTTTCGTTGCACAGCACGTCGGCGCCGGCGGAACGGAGCGCGGCGGTGATCTTCTCGGCCGACGACCAGTGATCGTGATTCCCCAGAATAGCGATCACGCCGTACGCCGGCTTGAGTCCGGACAGCGCCTCGCGAAACGGCGTCAGATAACGCTGCATCGTATCCGGGCCGGAAAAATAATCGCCGGTCAGAAAGACCAGGTCGGGGCGTTCGCGATTTATCGCCTCGACCGCGAGGTGCAGCCGCGCGAGATCCTCGTCGCGATCGACATGAAAGTCGCTGATCTGGCAGGCGACCACTGCGCGATGCACCTCGGCGAGGCCGCGCACCGGCAGCTCGATTCGCGTGACGTCGAGGTTGTCGATCGTGCGCCGCCAGATCCGATGCAGCGGGCGCAGCGCGAGCGGGGGCCGGCGCTTGCGCGGCTTTGCGTGCTCGGCATGCTTCGAACGGGGGGTATCGGCGATTAACTCCGCCGTGGACATCAGGATGGCTATTCTAGAACAGATCGAGCAGCCCGCGAAAGCTGCCTATGCGGACGATGCGATCGTCGGCGTCAAGCTCCTCCTCCTCGAGCTCCCAGGTATGCGGATGCGGAATATAAACCGCGCGCAGTCCTGCGCGCACCGACGGATTGATGTCCGAGCGCGGGCTGTTGCCGATCATCCATGCGCGCTCGGGATGCAACTGCGCGTCGAGGATCAGCCGCCGGTAGGCGTCGACGTCCTTTTCGCGCGGAGTCTCGACGCGGCCGAAATATTTTTCCAGGCCGGAGCGAGTGAGCTTGCGCAACTGTTCGTCGCGCTGGCCCTTGGTGAAGAGCACCAGGCGATGGCGTTGTGCGAGCGCGGCGACCGTCTGGGCGACGTCGGGCAACAGCGGACACTCGCGAGTACAAAGGTGCTCGCCGATCTGCTCGATTGCGGCGTGCAGCGTTTCGGCGCCGCCGTTGGCCGAGAGTTCATCGGCTGCGTTGTGCAGCGCGAGCACATACGGACGCCGGCCATAGCCGTGCGTTTCGATCAGCTTCAGCTCGGCGCGCCGCACCGCGTCCGCGGCGGACTTCTTAGCGATTCCCGGATTGCTGCGCGCGGCTGCCGCGGCGAACTCGGCGAAAGCTTCGAGAAAATGGATGTTCGAGTCCCAGAGCGTGTCGTCGGCGTCGAAGATCAGATGCCGCTGCTCGCGCGAATTTGCACTCATCAATTAAAACTTAGCCGCCCCCGCGCAACCGGGCAATTGGGGGCCTCGCGATCAGGCGCGCGATTGCGGGCGACCCGAAGGAAAAATCGCGAGCGCGCCGGTGTTCGGATTGCGTCCGACGTGAACCTCGGTCTCGTAAACTTTGGTGAGATTTTCCTCGGTCAGCACCTCGAGCGGAGTCCCGCTCGCCACTGCCGCTCCGTCTTTCAGCAGCATCACGCGATCCGCGTACGTCGCGGCGGCATTGAGGTCGTGCAGCGTCGCGATCACTGCCAGTCCGCGCTCGGACGCCAGTTCGCGAAACCGCGCGAAGATTCCCGCGACGTGGCGCAGGTCAAGGAACGCCGTCGGCTCGTCCAGCATCACGATTCGCGGCTCCTGCGCCAGTGCCCGCGCAAGAAACACGCGCTTGCGTTCACCGCCCGAGAGCTCTTCGACGTGGCGATGCGCGAATTCCAGCAGGTCGAAGCGCTCGAGCGCGTCGCGCGCGATCTTGAGGTCGGCGCCGCTCTCGAACCGGAATGCGCCCAGATGCGGCGCGCGCCCCATCAGCACGATCTCGAGCACCGTGAAGCGGAATGCAACGGAATTTTCCTGCGCAACCGAGGCGACGGTCTTTGCCAGCTCTCGACGGTCGTAGGACACGAGCGTACGTCCGCAAATCTCGACTGCGCCGCCGCGCGGGCGCATCGCGCCCGAGAGCACGCGCAGGATCGTAGACTTGCCGCTGCCGTTGGGCCCGACGATCGCGAAGATCCGTCCGGGATCGACCGAGAACGATACTCCGTGCAGCACGTCACGCGCGTCGTAACCGGCGCGGATATCGGTTGCGCGGACGGCGCTGGCCGCTGCCTGATTCACAGCGAAAGCGGACGGCGCTCCTGCCGCCGCAGCATGTAGATGAAAAACGGCCCGCCGCATAACGCAGTGATCGCGCCGACCGGAATTTCCGCAGGAGAGATCACCACTCGCGCACCGAGATCGGCAATCACCATGAACGCCGCCCCGCCCAGGAGGGAAGCGGGCAGCAGCAATCGATGATCGGAGCCGAAGGCGAGCCGCAGCACGTGCGGCACGATCAGTCCGACGAACGAAATGATCCCGCTCACCGATACCGCCGCGCCGATCATCACCGAGGTCGCGATGAAGATCGTGCGCCGCAGCGCATTGACTTCGACTCCGAGCTCGGCCGCCGCGTCATCGCCCAGGCTCAGCAGATTCAGATCGCGCGCCTTGTACATCAGGACGGCGAAGCCCGCGGCGCCGAGCACGCCGACCGTCGCGACTTCGCGCCAGGTAGGAGCCTCGAGGCTTCCCATCAGCCAGAACAGGATCGTATGCGCGTAATAAAAATCCACCACGCTGTTCACCAGCATGATCGCGGCGCCCCAGAAGGCGTTGAAGATCACGCCGACCAGCAGCAGCGTGAACGGTTCGAGCTGGCCGTCCACCAGCGCGATTCGATAGACCGCCACGGTCGAGAACAGCGCCGCGCCGAAGGCGAAAATCGGAACCAGGGTTTCGCCGCCGCCGATTCGCGACAGGAACACCAGCGCGATAATCGCACCGAGCGCGCCGCCGCCAGAGATCCCCAAAATTCCGCCCTCCGCGAGCGGATTGCGCACCAGCGCTTGCAGCGCCGCGCCGACGCTCGCGAGCACCGCGCCAACCGCGATTCCCATCATCACGCGCGGCAGCCGCGCCGCGAAAAAGATCACGTGGTCGGGACTCGCGGGATCCTCGATCGCTCGCGCAAGGCTGATATGCACGCTGCCGAAAGCGGTTGCGACGATCGCCGACACCACGGTCAGCGAGCCGAGCCCGCCCAGTATCGCGAGCATCCGCCCGCGCGTCAGGTATGCTCGTGCCAGCGGGTCGAGTCCGCTCTGCGCCGGGTGCGCGTCTGGCGCGCGTTCTGGTTCGGTCACTGCGCCGCCTCCGCGGTGGTGCGCGGTTCCGACGCGGGCGCGGAAAACCGTTCGGGATGAATCATGGCGGCGATCATCTCGAGCGATTTGCCGACTCTCGGTCCCGGATGAAGCACCGGGTTTTGCGGATAGCCGTACACGCGATGATTTCGGACAGCCGGAATGATCGGAAAGCGATCCCAGAAATGGCTCGGCGCCGCGGCGCCGGTGCCCATCTGGCCGTCGAGGATCACGTCGGGCCGCGCCGCGATGATGTATTCGATACTCAACTCCGGCCATTGCTGGGCGGAAGAATCCGCGACGTTTTCGGAGTTGGCAAGCGTGAGCAGATCGTCAAGGTAAGTTCTCTTGCCGACCGCGTAGATCGGCTCGTGTCCGACCAGCATCAGCACGCGCACTCGCCGCGTTCCTGCGATCTTTGCGCGCACTGAATCGATTTCCGCGTTGATCGATGACTGCATCGCGCGCGCCGCCTGCGCCCGATCGATCCTGGCGCCCACGTCCACAATGCCCGCCTCGATCTCGGCCAGCGAGTCGTCGCTCGTGATCATCACGCCGCATCCGGTCGCGCGCAGCACGCCGAGCTCGCGCGTATCGGACGATAGTCCGAGCCCGATCACCAGGGTCGGCCGAAGGCCGATAATCGCTTCGACGTTCGGAGTCAGAAACGATCCCACCCGCGGCAGATGCGTCGCCGCGGGAGGATAGTCGCAATACTGCGACACGCCGACGACCTCGTCGCCCGCGCCCAGTGCGAACAGAGTCTCGGTCACAGATGGAGCAAGCGAGACGATTCGCTGGGCGCCGCCTGCGCTTGCGGCGAGAACGGGCGCGGCACAGAACATCGCACAGAACATCGCGATGACCGCGGCGATCATTACTGTGCCCGCGCGTGCGGATGCGCCAGTCATCCCGCGAAGGTAGCCGATCCCGCCTCTCGCCGTAAGTAGGCGCGCCGCGCGCAATGTTGCATCGGCGCGCATGCGTCGATTAGCCTCAAACGGTAGTCAAGGAGATTGCACTTGCTCAAGATCGCCGTATGCATCAAGCAGATTCCGCTGATTGAAGACGCCAACTTTGACGCCGAGACCAAGACCATCAAGCGCGACGGTCCTGCCGTGATAAGCGCCTTTGACCTGCGCGCGATCGCGCTTGCCGTCGAACTCAAGGCGCGCCACGGCGCGGACACCACGGTCATCACGATGGGACCCGCGCAGGCGCGCGGCGCGCTTATCGACGCGCTCGCGATGGGGCTGGACCGGGCGGTGCACCTGGAAGATCGTGCGTTCGCCGGCTCGGACACTCTGGCGACCGCGCGTGCGTTGGCGACCTGGCTCGCGCGCGAGAGTTTCGATCTGCTGCTGCTGGGAAAGTACTCGCTCGACGCGGAGACCGGGCAGGTCGGTCCCGAAATCGCAGAGTTGATCGCTGCCGCGCAAATCACCGGAGTGCGCAAGGTTGAAATCGACGGCAAAATTATTCGCGCCGAGCGCGAGAGCGACGAGGGCTACGACGAAGTCGAGGCGCGGATGCCGGCGGTGCTGACTTGCGCCGAGCGCGTGGCGCAACCGATCAGGATGAAGCCGGGCGCGCAGGAGGAAGCCAAGTCCAAGCCGATCCTCACCGTGCGGGCGGGCGAGCTGAGCGGAGATCCGGCGGCGTTCGGTTTCGCCGGTTCGCCGACCTGGGTGCAGGAGGTGCGCGTTCAGCCGCCGCCGAAAACCGAGTGCCGGATGATCGACGCGTCCGATCCGGAGCGCGCCGCGGC
>JBAPSR010000166.1:0-2806 GCA_049281755.1 Binataceae bacterium (SeqCode) | reverse complement strand
AATATCGCGATGGCGTTTGCGCAGATGGGCGGGCGTGTCCTGTTGATCGACGCCGATCTGCGGCGTGCGCGATGCCACGAAGTTCTGGGGGTGCATAACCTGGTCGGTCTGACCGAGGTCCTGGTCGGGCAGAAGCAGGCGAGCGACGTGATCCGTCCGATCGGCAACGGCGGGTTGTCATTCATGAGCGCCGGCTCGGTGCCACCGAATCCGACCGAATTGCTCGCCTCGCGCAGGATGCAGGAAGTGCTCGAAGAGCTGGCCGCCTCTTACGACAGCGTGCTGATCGATTCGCCGCCGGTTATGCCGGTCAGCGACTCGGTGGTGCTGTCGCGGCTGGTCGATGGAGTCGTGGTCGTGGTCGGGCCGCGCACACCGAAGCAGCTGGTGCGGCACGCATGCTCGCGCCTGGGACAGGTCGGCGCGCGTATCCTCGGGGTAGTGCTGAACCAAGTCAATATGAAGAGTCCCGACTACTATCATTACCATCGCTATTACGCCTACGAAGATTATTCCAAACCAGCGGGAACGATTAGTCCGGTATAGTGAGACTAACTGGCGCATCGAATCCGCTCGAGCGCCCGCGCACCTACCATTCCCGACATAAGTTCGTGTCCGCCGAGGGCGGGAATTGGTACGACCGGGCGTTCGTGACCGGGATTCTTCTGCTGGTGATGCTGTCGCCGCTGCCGATGGGCGCGGTGCATCCGTGGGCTTTTATCGCGATCGAGCTCACGATCTGCGCGCTGGTGGTCGTGTGGATGGCGAAGACGGCGTTCGCGGCGCCGATCCAGTTCCAGCCGACGCTCGCGAATCTTGGCCCGATCGCTCTGCCGCTCGGGTTATTCGTCGCGTTCGCCGGCTTCGCGCTACTTCCGCTTCCGCCTACGCTTCTACGCGTGCTCTCGCCGGCGACTTATACGATGTACGCCGAGTCGCTGCCCGGATGGCCGCATCAGGCGCCGTATGCCGCGATGCTGCAGTTGCCCGAGCTGAACGCCGCGCAGCATTTGAATGTCGTTCTTCCTACTCCGCAGGAAGCGGCTCGTGGCGCGGCGATTCCCCGGCCGCATCAGGTCGCGCTTGGGACGCATCCGGGTCAAGCGGGCGCAGTCGCGGCGATTCAATCCGGCGCGCGGTGGCGTTCGATATCACTTGCGCCGGAACTTACGCGCGAGCTCGTAATAAAGCTCGCGGCGTATTCGGCGCTCTTCCTCGTTGTGCTGCTGTATCCGTTCGGACCCTCGATGCATGCGGAATCGGAGAAGAACTTCTACCGCTATGTGATTATCGCGGTGCTGGTCACGGCGCTGGTCGTGGCGTGTATCGGAATCCTGGAGCGCGTGTTTTGGAACGGAAAGATCCTGTGGGTCTTCGTTCCTTACGACTGGGGCCGGGCAATGCCCGATGCGATGGATCGCGCTCGCGGACCATTCGTCAACCCGGACCATTTCGGCAGCTATCTGAATCTGGTCATCCCGGTAGCTCTGGCCGGCGTGTTGTTCCCGACCTTCGTGGCGCGCAAATCCAGCAGCGAAGCGTTTCGGGTTTTTTGCGCGGCGGTGGTGCTGATCGCGAGCACGGTACTTTTGCTCACCTTGTCGCGGGCCGGATGGATCGGCGCAATCGTGGGTGCGACGGCGCTGGTGTTCATGGCGCATTTCATTCCGCGCGCGAAGCGTCCTGCATTGCTCAGGCTCTCGTGGAAGGTCACGGTGCCGATTTGCGCCGCGATGTTCGCGATCGTGCTACTGACCTCGTCGCTGTTCGTGGGCGCCCAAGGGCGGCATCAGGCCGACGTACGTCTGATGGAGACCGTCAGCCAGCATCAGAGCCTGCACTTCCGCCTCGACGTGTGGCGTAACTCGGTCGCGATGGTGCGCGCGTTTCCGCTGTTCGGGATCGGACTGGGATCATTCCCCGACGTGTTTCCGCACTATCAGCGCGCTCCTTGGTCATGGGAAGCCGCGCGCGAGGCGCATAACGATTACCTGGAGCTGCTGATTGGCGCAGGCGCAGTTGGCTTTGCGCTGCTGGCATGGTTTTTTTTCGCGGTAATGATCAGGCTCTATCGCGGAATCCGGGCGTTGCCGCCCGACGTTCTTCCGGTCGGCGCGGCATTGACGGCGGGAATGGCTGCGCTGGCGTTCCAGGAATTTTTCGATTTCAACCTGCAGATCCCTGCCGTCGCTGTACTGATGACGCTGTTCCTTGCGCTGGCGTTCCGATTGGTCGCCGCCACGCGGCTTAGCGAGCCGGCGCCGCAACCGGTTGGAATAAAGCGATGGGCCATGCCGGCCGGTCTGTGCGCGGCGGCGGTCGCGATTGGAATCGTTGCGCTGATGCAGCCCAAAATTCCGTATCCCTACGATATGACCGCGCCCAAGACGCCGTACCAGGCGCGCGCGCTGATTCTGGCGCATCCGACCTCGGTCCAGCCGCATCTTTGGATGGTTGAGACGATGGGCAAGCGGCTGCCGGCGGCGATGCGCGCGCAGGAACTGGAACGGGCGGTATGGCTCGATCCGACCAGTCCCTATGCGCGCGATCAGTACGCGGAGGCGCTGGTCTGGGATGAGCAGTCCGGTGCGGCGCTCAAACAGATCCAGGAATCGGTATTCGATTCGCCGTATCTTTCGACCCATTACTATCTCGAGAAGCGGCTGATTCCATGGCTGTCGCCAGGCGAGCGCGCCGCAGTCGAGCAGGGCCTCGAGCGCGCGATCGCACACGACTACAGCGCGGCGGTCTGGACCCTAGCGATGTTTTTCGACGCCGATCACCAGTACGCGCGCGAGAGCAGCCT
>JBAPSR010000165.1:0-6714 GCA_049281755.1 Binataceae bacterium (SeqCode) | reverse complement strand
CGAGCGCGCCGCCCTTTTCGACGATTCGATTCGCAAGCCCCATGCGCAGCGCCTCTTCGCCCGCGACCCCGCGTCCGGTCAGAATCATGTCCATCGCATTGCTCATCCCGATCAGCCGCGGCAACCGGATCGTGCCGCCATCGACCAGCGGCACGCCCCATCTTCGGCAATAGACGCCGAACATCGCATCGCGCGCCGCGACGCGCAGATCGCACCACAGCGCGAGCTCGAGGCCGCCCGCCACCGCGAATCCCTCGACCGCGGCGACGACCGGTTTGCCCAGCAGCATCCGGGTGCATCCGAGCGGACCGTCGCCCTCTGCGCTGACGCGATTTCCGCGCTCGGTCGCGACCGCCTTCAAGTCCGCGCCCGCGCAGAAGACGCCTTCCGCGCCAGTAAGGATCGCGACTGCGAGCGAAGCGTCGGCGTCGAAGCGGCGAAACGCCTCGGCCAGCGCGGCGGCAGTCGGACGATCGACGGCGTTGCGCGCCGCGGGGCGATTGATCGTGACGATCGCGATCGGTCCGTCGGTCTCGAAGTTGACATCGCTCATGGTGAAATTCTCCTGTTGGACAGGCGCGATTATTTGCGCGGTTTCTCACGATCCGCGTGGGCCGCGATCGATTCTTTGGTCTCGGCGATCGGCATGACCAGATGAACGACGCCGGAGTCGGACTTGCGATGAGCCTTGAAGCCGCTCTGCTCGACCACGCCCAGCATCTGCCGATTCTCGGCGAGCACGTCGGCTTCAAACATCTCGAGGCCCTGCGCGCGCGCGATTTTCGCCAGATGCTCCAGCAGGATCGTGCCGACTCCATGGCCCTGGTGGTCGTCGCGGACCGTTAACGCGACTTCGGCGCGTTTGGTGTCGGCTTCGAGAATGTAGCGGCCGACGCCGATGAAGCGCTCGTCGCTGCCTTCGCCGGTCACCGCGGCAACGCCCACGTGGCGATAAAAGTCCAGTTCAGTCAGATGCGCGAGATCGGCCGGGCTCAGGTCGCGGCGCATCGAAAAGAACCGGGTATGAATCGACTCCGGGCTGAGCGAATGAAAATGTTCGAGCAGGCGCGTCTTGTCGTCGGGGCGAATCGCGCGCACCAGAATCTTTTCGCCGTCGCGCAGAGTCTCGGGCGCGGCATACGAGCGCAGATCGGCGGGAATGTCCTCGGGTCGCATCGCGATCAAAGAATTACTACAGCGCCGTCCCGATCGCATCCGCATAAGGCGCGCGCGGGCGCGGTTGTGATCGGTGCCGTGCCTGCGCTACAGCGAAGAAGCAGCGGGCAGGTGCGATGAGCGAAACTAAAATCGAAAATACGATTAAGGACAAGGTCGCGATCGTCGGACTGGGCGAGACCGCGTATTACAAACGCGGGCAGGCGCCGGTGAGCGAGTTCCGGCTCGCGCTCGAGGCGATAATCCGCGCGTGCGACGACGCGGGCATCCGGCCGACCGAGATCGACGGAATCGCGTCGTACAGCAACGATCGCAACGATTCGGTTCGCGTCGCGACCGCCCTGGGACTGCCCGAGCTGCGCTTCTCGAACATGTTCTGGGGCGGAGGCGGAGGCGGCGGCTCGGGCGCGATCGGCAACGCGGCGGCGGCGATCGTGGCCGGATTCGCGAACACCGTGATCGTGTACCGCGCGCTCGCGCAGGGACAGTTCGGGCGCTTTGGACAGACCCCGGCGGTGGGAACGATTTCGGGACCGATCGCCTACACCTGGCCCTACGGGATGTCCACGCCGGCGCAATGGATCGCGCTGCGCACGCGGCGCTTCATGCATGAGCATCGCGTGACCCAGGACGCGCTCGCGGCGATCGCGATGGCGTGCTACCACCATGCGCAATCCAATCCGCGCGCGATCATGTACGGGCATCCGCTGACCCGAGCGATGTACGACGAATCGCGATGGATCGTCGAGCCGTTTCATCTGTTCGATTGCTGCCTCGAGAACGACGGCGCCGCCGCGGTGATACTGACCAGCCGTGAACGCGCGCGCGATTTGAAGCAGCGGCCCGCGTGGGTGATGGCGTCGGCGCAGGGCTCCGACTATCGCCAGGGTGCGGGCGCCGAGAACTTGCCCGACTACGAGACCTCGAACTTCAAGACGCTTGCGCCGCGCCTGTACGCGATGGCGGGGATTGAGCCGAAGGATGTCGACGTCGCGCAGGTGTACGAAAATTTCACCGGCGCCGTTATGACCAGCATCGTCGAGCACGGGTTTTGTCATCCCGACGAAGTGATGCAGTTCTGCACGTTTGAAAATCTGACCACGCCGAACGGACGATTGCCGATCAACACCAGCGGCGGAAATCTGGCCGAGTGTTACATGCACGGACTCGAGTTGATCATCGAAGCGGCGCGGCAGGTGCGCGGAACCTCGACCTGCCAGGTGAAGGACGCGGAGATCGCGCTGGTGGCGTCGGGTCCGATGGTCGCGCCGGTTAGCGACCTGCTGCTGCATCGATAATGGGAAAGAAGGAATCGGCGATGGACGAACCAAGCGGCGCGAAATCGAAAACCTACTTGCCGGAGGGGATGCCGGCGCCGGCGGCTTCGCGCGACGGACTCGATCGCGAATTCTACGAAGCGGCGAAGCGGCACGAAGTCGTGGTTCAGCGATGCGCCCGATGCGCGGCGTTCCAATTTCCCGCCGAATGGATTTGCCACAAGTGCCACGAGTTCGATCCCCGATGGCATCGCGTGTCGGGGCGCGGCCGGATTTATAGCTGGGAGCGCGTGTGGCACCCGGCGCATCCCGCGCTCAAGGGCGCGTGCCCGTACCTGGTAGTCGTGGTGGAGCTGGACGACGCCGGCGGCGTCCGGATGGTCGGGAATCTGCTCGGCGACCCGATGCAGGAAGTCCGCTTCGACGCGAAAGTCGAAGCGGTGTTCGAGGACCATCGCGCCGGCCACACCCTGATTCAGTGGCGCCTCGCTTCTTAGAGATTTCGTATGGCCAGGACGCCGAAAACCACCGCCGTACGGACGGACCATCGCTCCGTCGATTACGAGAAATGGTTCATCGCCGAAGTGACGCGTGGGCTCAAAGAGATTGAGACCGAGGATCTGATTGGCCACGAAGAAGTCGCGAGGGCGTGGGAGCTCAAGCGTGAGAGTAGAGTGGTCCCGCGCCGCTAACTGCGAATCGGAATCGGCCTCGGATAGCGTTACGCCTTCTCGCCGTTGGGTTTTACGAATTGCAGCGAGGCGGAGTTCATGCAATAGCGCAGGCCTGTGGGCTTGGGGCCGTCGTTGAAGACGTGGCCCAGGTGCGCGTCGCATCGTGCGCAGGAGACCTCGGTGCGAGTCATGAAAAACGATTTGTCGGTGTCGTTGCGGACGTTCTCGGGCGCGATCGGTTGCCAGAAACTCGGCCATCCGGTCCCCGACTCGAACTTCGTGTCCGAGCTGAACAGCGCCGTGCCGCAGCAGATGCATCGGTAGATTCCCTTGTCGTGCGACTCGGCGTACTTGCCGGTGAAGGCGCGCTCGGTGCCTTTTTGCCGCGCGACCTCGAACTCCTCGGGCGTGAGAATTTTCCGCCACTCGGCGTCGGTCTTGATCACTTTGTCCACGGACACGACTCCCTTGCGCGCGCCGTCGTCATCGAACTCGACGATGGTGACTTTCGGAATTGGGGCGATGGCCGCGCGCAGGATGCCGTCGCTTGAACTGCCGCCGGCGGCGTGGCCGATCGCGAGTCTTACCGCGACGATCGCGGGCGTCGCGATAGCGATCGCGACGAAGCTGCGCCGGCTGAACGATCCGCTGCGATCAGGGTTGGTCAGAAATTTGAGATTCATCAACACTCGCCTCGCGTTATCAGCGTACCTTAAGATCGGCCGCGATGCCGCAAAGGCGCCGATCGCGGCAACTCGTTCTACACTAGATACGTGCCTGACGCGCCGGCGGATTACCGCTCCTGTGTGCGAGCGCCTCAGCGCGTTTTGGCCGCGGCCTCCGCGTACTTGTCGAGGAGAGGCAGCACGGTCTCGCGCGGAGCCGCGGGCAGCGAAAAGATCAGCCGGTCGAAGCCCAGGTCGGCGAAGCGTTTGATCTCGTCTTCCTTGGCGGACGACCCGAACAGCGAGATGCCGAGTTTCTTGCGGCCCGCCGCTTTTTCGGCGTCGCGCAGCTGCTTGACGCCGCCGGCGAAGTCGGCGCGCGGGAAATTTATCGGCATCCATCCGTCGCAGTACTCGCCGATTCGCTCGAACGAGCGCTTGGACTGCGAGCCGAGCAGAATCGGCGGGCCGCCGGGCTGAACCGGTTTGGGAAACGACCAGATGGGATCGAAGTTGACGAACTCGCCGTGAAACTCGGCGGCTTCCTTGGTCCAGATTTGGCGCATCGCGAGGATTTTCTCGCGCACGATCTTCCAGCGCTTCTTGAACTGCGCGCCGTGATTCTCCATCTCCTCGACGTTCCATCCCGCGCCGATTCCAAGCTCGACGCGTCCGCCGGAAATCATATCGAGCGATGCAATTTCTTTGGCCAGCACGATCGGGTCGCGCTCGATAACCAGGCACACTCCCGTGCCGAGCCGGAGCTTCTTGGTCGCCGCGGCGGCGGCGCCGAGCGCCACGAACGGATCGTGCGTATGCCAATATTCCTTGGGCAGTTCGGTGCCGCCGGGAAACGGAGTCTTGCGCGATGTGGGGATGTGAGTGTGCTCGGGAAACCATAGCGACTCGAAGTTGCGCGCCTCGGCGGCTTGCGCCAACTCGATCGGCTGAATCGCGTAATCGGTCGGGAACATCGAGACTCCGAACTTTACCATCGCGCCTTCTCCTTGCGGGACATGTGAGATGCGACCCTATCAGAGATCGGAGGACAGCGAATCGTCAAGCGCGAGGTTCAGCAGCATCCGTATCGGACAAGTTTTGGGCAAGGTGAGGCCTTGGATTTTTTGATTTCGGGCGTTTTCGGTGGGTTCGTTTGGTATCTTTTCTAGTGGCTCAAAAAATAAACTCCTTGAAAATGCTGCTGATTTCGCCGCGATGGGTTCGTTTTTGCAGCTTTTTCGGTACTCGATTTTTGGACGGTCCGCGGCCAAGAAAAACTAAACACGAAGGCACCAAGGAAGACGAAGACACCAAGACACAAAGAAGATTCATTTCCGCGCGCGGCGCGCGGAAATGCGTCGGCTCTTTGTGCCTTCGTGGCTTGGTGGTTGGATTGATAACTGCGCGTGGCCGCGAAGGCATCGGCGTGGAATGAGGCTGGCAAAGTGGGGCGGAAAAGTGTGCGGTTTGCTTCCACGGAGACAGGTTTGCACGAAGCGGAATCGGGCATAAGGCTGAACAGTTCAGCCATGAACAAACCTGGCAAAAACCCGAACACTCGTTAGGGAGAGAAATTCGCATCTAATCGTTGGCGGAGAAGGGGCAGCCGCGCTTCAGGGTGACGGGCACCGCCCGCGAGGTCGTGCGCAAACGGGCGGTTCGCGAGCCGCCCCTACGAAGAAAAGAGTCAATTCGTAGGCCCGCGTCGCGACGGGCCCGTCTTTGCATGCCGACCAGTCGCGCACCCCGGCAAATTACCCTTCCCCCGGGAAGTACCATTGCCATCCGCGGAATGACGCGAGCCTGACGAATCCTGCGTTGGCTGATTTATGCGGCTGCGCTAGTCTCTGAGGCCGTGTTCAGGGCCAGCCGAGTTCGCCAGGAGATGCCATGAAGGTCGTTATCGATTTGAAGCTATGCGAGGGAAATCAGCGCTGCCAGGAATCCGCGCCCGAAGTGTTTGATGTTCGGGACGACGACAAGGCGCATCTGCTGATCGAGAATCCGCCCGAGTCGCTGCGGGCGAAGGTGAAGCTCGCAATCAAGATGTGTCCGCGCCAGGCGATCACGCTGGAAGACTAGGTCCAAGACCGTCGGCGCATCGACAGCGCGCAATTCAACTATCGCGGCATTTCCGCCAGGGCAAAAACAATCCATGGAACAGCAGCAACACTCGCTAGAAAACGTGAACATCATTGGTCCCGATCACTACGCCAAAAACGGCTATCCGCACGCGGAATGGACCTATCTGCGCAAGCACGATCCGGTGCATTGGACCGAATACCCGAACACCGATCCGTTTTGGGCGTTGACCAAGTATGCGGATATCGTTCAGGTCGCCAAGCAGCCCAAGCTGTTTTCGATCGCCAAGCGCCTGCTGGTGTTCGTACCCGACGGTCCGGCCGACCCTGATCCGGTCCCGCCGTTTCGGCATCTGCTGAACATGGATCCGCCCGAGCACGGCGACTACCGCTCGATCATCAGCCGTCGTTTCACGCCGCGCGCGGTGCGCGAGCTCGAGCCGCAGATCGATCGAATCGCGCGCGAGGTTCTGGACGGGGTTACCGGCAAGAGCGCGTGCGATTTCGTGACCGAGGTTTCGTCGCGCGTGCCGCTGGCGGTGATCGCGGAGCTGCTCGGAGTGCCGCGCAAGGATTGGGATCAGCTTTTCCGCTGGACCAACGAGACCATCGGCGGCGGCGACCCGGAATTTCAGGACGGCACCAGCTCGGACGAGACCTTCGAGCGCGCGCGGCTGGGACTGTTCCAGTTTTTCACCGATCTGGTCAACGAGCGCGCCAAGCATCCGACCAACGACCTGACCAGTATCGTCGCAACGGCGAACGTCAACGGCGCGTTGATGCCGCAATTCGAGATGCTCTCGTATTTTCTGCTGCTGGTGGTTGCGGGCAACGAGACCAC
>JBAPSR010000164.1:0-9432 GCA_049281755.1 Binataceae bacterium (SeqCode) | reverse complement strand
CGCCGCCGCGGATCCGGTTTTTTGCCAACGTCGAGCGCGAGATACCGGCGCACTACATCCGTTTTCTGGAGTCGCGATTTCGCGCCGCGCTGGGTCTCGTCGGCACACCGCTGCGCCTGGAGTTCCGCCGTACCGGGCGCACCTTTGTCGAGGCGGGGCGCACACGTGCCCCTGACTTGCGGGGGCGCGACAAGCGGCGCTGAGCAGATGGTTGAAACGTGGCGAGGTGCGGGTTTCACCGCGATTCGCGGCTCCGCTATATTAATCGTTCAATTCAAGGCAACTCGCCGTGATCCTGATACTTGATTTTGGAAGCCAATACACGCAGCTAATCGCGCGCCGCGTGCGCGAGGCGCACGTGTATTGCGAAATTCATCCATTCAATTTTCCGGTGGAAAAAATCCGCGCGATGAATCCGCGCGGGATCATTCTGTCCGGCGGACCTGCGAGCCTCTATGAGGACGAGGCGCCGGATATTTCCGACGAAATCCTGAACCTCGGATGCCCGGTGCTGGGAATCTGCTACGGCCTGTACGTGATCGCGCAGCATCTGGGGTCGCGCAGCGTAGGTTCGCACGCGCGCGAGTTTGGCCGCGCCACGTTGGTGATCGACGAGCGCGACGAATTGTTCGAGGGTCTCGTCGGGCGCGAGCATCAGGTGTGGATGAGCCACGGCGACCGGGTCGAGTCGATCGGGCCGGCGCTGCGGCCGATCGCGCATAGCGACAATTCGCCATACGCCGCGATGCGCACGATCGACGGCAGAATGCGTGCGATCCAGTTTCATCCGGAGGTCGTGCACACGCCCGGCGGCGCGCAAATTCTGCGCAACTTCGTCCTCAAGATCTGCGCCGAGGCCGGCGACTGGACCACCGCGAATATCGTCGAGACCAAGCTTGCGGAGATTCGCGCGCAGGTCGGCGCGGCGGACCGGGTGATCATGGGACTGTCGGGCGGCGTCGATTCGTCGGTAGCAGCCGCGCTGATTCATCGCGCGATCGGCGATCGCCTCGTATGCGTGTTCGTCGATACCGGGCTTGCGCGCGCGGGCGAGCGCGAGCGGATGGAGAAGGTGTTCGCGCGCCAACTCGGGATCGCGCTCAAGGTCGTCGATGCGTCCAATATATTTATCGAGCGGCTTGCGGGCGTGATCGATCCCGAACAGAAGCGGCGCATTATCGGGCATACTTTTATCGAGGTGTTCGACAAAGAGGCGAACGCGATTGGCGGCGCCAAATTCCTGGGGCAGGGCACGCTCTATCCCGACGTGATCGAGTCGGTCTCGTTCAAGGGACCGTCTGCCGTCATCAAGAGCCATCACAACGTCGGCGGATTGCCCGAATCGATGAAGCTTGAGCTGGTCGAGCCGCTGCGGCTGCTGTTCAAAGATGAAGTGCGCGGAGTTGGGCGCGGGCTTGGTCTTGCGGCCGAAATCGTGGATCGCGAACCGTTTCCGGGTCCGGGACTGGCGGTGCGAATAGTAGGCGACGTGACGCGCGAGCGCCTGGAATTGTTGCGCCGTGCCGATGCGATCGTGATGGAAGAAACCGCCGCGGCCGGCTTGAACGCTCGTCTATGGCAGGGCTTCGCCGTGCTGCTGCCGCTTAAGACTGTTGGCGTGATGGGCGATGGACGCACCTATGAAAGCGTGATCGCGATTCGCGCGGTCGAGTCGCTCGACGGCATGACGGCGGACTGGGCGCGGCTCGATCCGGAGTTCCTGGCGCGTCTGTCCTCGCGAATTACCAACGAAACACGCGGCGTCAATCGCGTCGTGTATGACATCACCTCGAAACCGCCCGCCACGATCGAATGGGAGTAGCTTGTGACTGTTCGCACCCGTTTCGCGCCGAGCCCGACCGGCTCGCTGCACATCGGTAACGTCCGCTCGGGGCTGTTCGCGTACCTGTACGCGCGGCACAATAGCGGCAAGTTTATTCTTCGGATCGACGACACCGATCGCGAGCGCTCGACACAAGAATCGCTGACCGAAATTCTCGCCGACATCAAATGGCTTGGACTCGAGTGGGACGAAGGGCCGCCCGATCCGCGCTACTTCGAATCAAACCGCACTGAGCGATATCGCGAGTCCGCGCGGCAGTTGCTGCACGAGCGTAAAGCGTATCCATGCTACTGCACGCCCGCCGAGCTCGATGCGAAGCGCAAGGCCGCGGAGAAAGAGCATCGCAAGCCGGTTTACGATCGCAAATGCCGCAACCTGGATTTTTCGCCGGATATCGAATTGCCGGATCGCGCTGCCGGACGAAACTATACGATTCGCTTCGCGTCGCCGCTTGCGGGCGAGACAATCCTCGATGATTTGGTGCGCGGGCGCACAGTGTTCGAGAACTCGGAGCTCGATGATCTGATTATCTTTCGCTCCGACGGCGCCGCGACCTACAACTTCGCGACGGTAATCGATGAGGCCGATTTCAAGATCACGCACGTAGTGCGGGGCGACGATCATGTGCCGAATACCCCTCGGCAGATCCAGATGTCGCTCGCGCTGGGGTTTACTCCGCCCGCGTTCGCGCATCTACCGATGGTCACCGGTCCGGACGGCGCGCCGCTCTCGAAGCGCCACGCTGCGACGTCGGTGCGCGCGTACCGCGAAGGCGGGTATTTTCCTGAAGCATTGCTTAACTATCTGGCGCGGCTCGGATGGTCGCATGGCGACCAGGAAATTTTCTCGAAGGACGAGCTCGTCGAGTATTTCGATTTCGCCGAATGCGGGAAATCGCCCGGCGTGTTCAACACCGACAAGCTCTTATGGCTGAACTTTCATTATCTTAAGGCGCGGCCGGTTGCGCAGTTGGCACGCGAGGTCAAACCGTTCATCGAGCAGCGCGGAATCACGATTCCCGGCGATGACGCGTGGCTCGAAAAGATGGTGGCGACGCTGCGCGAGCGGGCGAAAACGCTGGTCGAGCTGGTCGATTTCGCGAGCTTCTATCTAAACGACAAGATCGAGATCGAACCGAAGGCGGCGACGAAATTTCTCAAGCCAGAAATCCTCGAACCGCTGACCGTGCTTGCGAGTGAACTCGACGCACTCAGCGGCGCTTTCACTGAAGCCGCGATTCAGACCGTCTTCGAGGGCGTGCTCGCCAAGTATCAAATGAAGCTCGGGCAACTCGCGCAGCCGGTGCGGGTTGCGATCACTGGTGGCACGGTGAGCCCCGGCATCTACGAAGTGATCGGAGTGCTCGGCAAACGGCGCACCGTCGAGCGGCTTCAGGCAGCCGCCGCGTCGGTCGTTCCTGCCTGACGTCGTGCGATGAAGCCCGGCAAGAACGACAAGCGCCGGTCGATCGCGCCGCCGGGCCTCGAGGGCATTGCGATGGAGACCGCTACGGTCGAGTCTCTACGCGGCGACGAATGTTTCGAGCGCAAGACAATCGACGGCGCGGCGCTAAGCGCGGCCGCCGCGCGCGATGTCGTGTTCGACACCTGCGTCGTGAGGCGTGTCGCGCTGGATGGATCGAAGCTCGCGCGCCTACGGATCGTCGATGTCCGCATTGAAAAATCAAATTTCAACAATGCCGATTGGACCAAGGCGCGACTGAGCCGCGTCGAGATAACCGGCTCGCGGCTCACGGGCCTCGTTTTGTCAGAAGCAGAATTGCGCGACGTGGTGGTGAAAAGCTGCAAGGCGGATTTTCTGCGCTGCGGTTCGG
Source organism: Binataceae bacterium (SeqCode) (assembly GCA_049281755.1). Taxonomy (GTDB): domain Bacteria; phylum Desulfobacterota; class Binatia; order Binatales; family Binataceae; genus JBARDN01. The sequence continues at coordinate 5,755 of JBAPSR010000164.1, read as the reverse complement.
CGAAACTGAAAGCGGCCAAGTTCGAGGACTCGAATCTGTGCGATGCCGATTTCCAGGATGCGGATTTGGAATTCGTTACGTTCGCCGGATGCGATCTGAGCCGGGCCGATTTTACCCGCGCGACCTTTCGCGAAGTTGATCTGAGCGGCGCGAAGATCGACGGACTCAGAATTGAGCCGGAGCAACTGCGCGGCGTGACGATCGACGCATCGCAGGCGATGTTTGTGATCGCGCTGCTCGGGATCGAAATCGTATGAAACATGCCGCCGCTCGACCCGAAGCCGCGTGCGGAGTAGCGTAAATCTGCCATGAGCATTCTTATTCCATATGTTGTCGAGCAGACCGGCCGCGGCGAGCGTTCTTACGATATCTATTCGCGCTTGCTGAAGGACCGGATCGTGTTTCTGGGCGGACAAGTCACCGACGATCTCGCGAGCCTGGTGACGGCGCAGCTTCTGTTCCTGGAATCCGAGGATCCCGAACGCGAGATAAATATGTACATCAACTCGCCCGGCGGATCGGTCACGGCGGGCCTTGCGATTTACGACACGATGCAGTTCGTGAAGCCTCCTGTATCGACGCTCTGCGTGGGCCAGGCTGCCAGCATGGGGTCGCTGCTGCTGACGGCGGGGGCGAAGGGCAAACGCTACGCGCTGCCGCACAGCAGGATTCTGATCCATCAGCCGCACGGGGGTTTCGAAGGCCAGGCGGCGGATATTGAGATTCAGGCGCGTGAAACGGTGCGGATCCGCGAGCTGCTCAACGAGATCCTGTCCAAGCACACCGGACAGCCGGTGAAAAAGATCGAGAAAGATACCGACCGCGACAACTTCATGTCCTCGGCGGAAGCGGTCGAGTACGGCCTAATCGATGAAGTAATCACGGGCCACGACACCAAGACCGTTCAGGCTTAGTCCGAGCGTAATTTCGCTTGGCCCTCGATCGTCGTAGGATGAGTCAATCGGCGAAGTAGTCGCACCGCGCGCCTGTACGCTGGACGAGTCGAAAGAGCTTCGCGTCTAATCTAAGCATCGGCTCGCGAGCACTTCCGGGCTGTGCGAAATAGAAATGCTCGAATCGCTGCGAAAACTTTTTGCGACGCATCGCCTCGAGATTGCGGCGATCGTCGCGATCGGCTTTCTCGCGCTCAGCGCGCATATGAGCGCTGCGCCTCTGATCGATTGGGACGAGGCGACCTACGCCGAAGTCGCGCACGAGGCGGTCCAGAATCACGACTACCTGAACCTTACCTGGAACGGCGATCCGTATCTGAAGAAGCCGCCGATGCTGTTCTGGATGATCGCGTTGTCGTTCAAGACTTTTCGCGAGGGCGAGATCGCGGCGCGCTTGCCGTCGATCCTGCTGGGCACGCTGACGATGGTGCTGCTGTACTTTGCGGCCAGCGCCGCGGCCGGGCGTGGCGCTGGAATTTTCGCTGCGATCTTGCCACTAGGATTTTATTTCTTTGTCGCGCGCGGCGGACGCGAGGCCGCGACCGACGCTCCGCTGCTGTTCTTCATGACGCTGTCAGTCCTGGCGATCACCAAGGCGCGGGCGCATTGGGCGTGGATGATTCTCGCCGGAGCGGCCTGCGGATTTGCGATCCTGAGCAAGGGTCTCGCAGGCGCTATCGCGGCGATAGTCGCGATCGGGGCGGTCGCGATGATTCCCGCCTATCGCGAGGTCGGCGTGCAGGGGCTCGCGATCTTTTTCACTTGCGCAGCGGTGGTCGCCGCTCCGTGGTATCTGTACGCGGCGGTCGCCAATCAGTCGGCATTCTGGTCGGTGTTTATCGGGCAGGAAACGCTGGCGCGCGTCACTTCGCACCTCGAGGACCATCAGCGCGATCTCGGATTCACGATCGATACGCTCTATCGCGAGGTCCGCTGGCTGTGGCCGGTTCTGATCCCCATCGCGATCCTCGGAATCGACCGTCTGCGGGCAGGACTTCGCGCCGCCTTGAAGCGGATTCCCCCGGACGCCGCGGTCTGGACGCTGTGGCTCGCGACCGCCGTCGCCGCGGCGTGCGCGGTGCAGACCAGGCTGCCGTGGTACATCCTGCCCGCGCTGATGCCGGTCGCGCTATTGGCGGGCAGCGCGCTTGGTGCCGCTCTCGACGCCGCCGGTCCTCTGAGATTTCCGTTACGATATGCGGCCGTGATGAGTCTCGTCGTCCTCGCGGCTCTGGCCCCGGGGCGATGGGCCAGAATCAATGATGGATTCCGCTTGCAACGCGACCGCAGCATCCCAAGCTACATGATGGCGATGCGGGCGCGTAACCTGGCACGCGAGCGCCTGGGCGGCGAACTGTATTTCGCGGGAATCAGCCTGCCCACGATGGTCTATTACAGCGGGCTGAGATGCCATTTCGTCGCGCCGGAGCCAAGTGGCGGCGTCGAGCTGATTTCCGACGAAGGCGGACCACCGCGGGTCGGACCCCACGACCTGGTGCTGGTGGACCCCGACGGGGCCGCGTTTGCGGTCTCGAACTACGACCGCGAATGGCGCATCAGCGTATCCGGCGACGCTCCTGCTGATCGGCGGGGTCATCGGCGTATAGCCAGGCTGCCGCCGGGCGCGATTGCGGAGCGGAAGCTTCGCGACTGACTGATTTCGCCGCGCGTTTAGCGCATCTGCAACATCCAGTTGTAGCGCTGATACATCCGGCGCGCGTATCGACGCGACCCGCTGCGATAGTCCGCGATCTTTGCCGTCCGGCCAGCGGATAGCGCTGGCGCGCGGATTGCTTCTAACCGCGCATGCCTACGGCGGCCACGCCGGAATGGCGATGCGCTGACTCACCTCCACCTGTGGCGCGGGGCGATCGCCTCGCTCCGCGCCGCGGGCCTCATCTTTGGCGCCGCTGGCGCGGCCGCTCTCGCCGGCCACCGTGACGTGGACTTTCGTCGCGGGTTTCGGGAAAATCAAGGCTCAACAATGGCGCGCACGAGCGATCCCTGAATCGGGTCCTGCGGCGTCAAGGGAGGCAAGAATGCAGGGTCGAGATTTTCGTGGCGTCCTGCGGATGCGCAGCGCCGTGCGGGGGCTTCTCTATGCCGCATCGGCGATCCTGGCGGTGGTCGCGTGTGGCGCAGTATCGCCGGCATGGTCGGGGCAGTCGCTCTGGGTCGCCAACAACGAGTCCGCCAACCTCGAGCAGTTTAAGCACAGTCAACTCAAGAGTACGGGAATTCCCCGTCCGTCGCTGATCGGCCTCTCGGGCGATCCGCTCGGGATCTCATTCGACCGCAAGGGCAATCTGTGGACGACTGTCGGCAGTACTCAGGTTCAGGAAATCTCCGCGAAGCAGCTCATTAAAGCGGGAAATAGCGCCAGTCCAACTCCGGCCGCGGTAATTACCAGCTGCTCATCGTTTCATTCTTTGGTGGGGAGCAATTTTGACGCGGCCGGGGACCTGTGGATCGCGGACTCGTCCGGCGCGATCTATGAACTCAGCGCGGCGCAGCTAAAAGCGGGAACCGCCGATCTTGTTCCAGCGATCACACTGACTGCGAGCGGCAATTTCGAGTCGCCCCAGTTCGTCACCTTCGACAATTCCGGCGACCTGTGGGTTTCCGACGAGAATGCGAGCGCAGTATTCGAATTTACTCCGGACCAGCTGGTAGGCGGCAACCAGACTCCGCGCGTTATTACCGACGGGCTCGCGGGCCCGGGACAGCTCGCTTTCGATCACAAAAAAAATCTGTGGGTTACGAACTTCGATAATTCAACCGTGGTTGAATATTCGAAAGCCGACCTCGCGTCCACTATTAATCCCGCGCCGGCGACCGCGATCACCAGTCCCAACAATATTTTGAACGGCGCGTGGGGACTGGCATTCGATGTCGGCGACGACATGTGGGTTGCTAACTATAGTACCGGGGCGATCATGAAATTTGGTCCGGTGCAACTCATGCAGACGCATCCGCTGCGCCCCAAGGTATTCCTTGGAGGTGCGAACAACTTTTCGTACCAGATCACCTTCGGCCCCACGTCCTGATCGAATTTGAGCCTGTCAAATTGGGTGGAAACTCACCAGAGGAGGAGCCGATGGCGGCGGATGAGGAAAAACTGAGCGTTCGGATAGAAGAACGAGTGGAAGTGATCATCACCGGCGGCGATCCGTTGCCGGGTTCCGCCGGAGAGCATCGCCTCCAGGAAAAATACGGCAACACGACCCAAGCAACCGCATTCTACAAGCATCAGGTGACTAACCATCTCAATCCCGCGATGCAGGCGTTTCTCGCGCGTCAGGAAATGATGTTCTTGGCGACCTCGGATGCGAAGGGAGCGGCCGACTCGAGCTTTCGCGCGGGGCATCCGGGATTCGTCAAAGTGCTCGACGATCGGACGATTGCGTATCCGGAGTACCGCGGCAACAACGTGATGGCGAGCCTGGGAAATATCTCAGAGAATCCGCACGTGGGGCTGCTGTTCGTCGATTTCTCCGATCAGATTGGTCTGCATGTTAACGGCGACGCGCAAATCGTCGAGAATGACGAGTTTCTGAAATTTTTGAAAGATCATCCGGCTGAAGAAGCGATTCTCGCAGACGCGGTCCTGAAAGACATCATGGAGAGCGACGGCGGACACCTCGAACGATGGGTGATGGTCTCGGTCGCAGAGGCATACATGCAGTGCTCGAAGCATATTCCGCCGATGCGGCGTATGGATCACGACATCCAGTGGGGCGCGCCCACCGACCATCACGTCCACGGCGGCGATTACTTCGGCACCGCGCACGGTTCCAAGTAACAGTTGTAAAAGCGGGATTTTGGTGGGCAGGGAGTGAATCGAACACTCGACACGAAGATTTTCAGTCTGATCGCGTCCTGATCGTACCGGGTGGTGGCCACTTCGGTACCGCCCATCGTCGAAGGAAGATCTGTTCGCGGAGCTGATACTCGCTTCGACGCGGCTTTAGGTATCTCCAATGGACGATCACAGCTTGTCTTCCGGTTCGTCAAGCTCCGAGGCCGAGATTGGAAGCCGAGCTTGTCCCAACTGCTATTTGTGCGGTTCACCCGGACAATCGATTTACGAAGGCTTGAGAGACATTTGGTATGGCAGCCCCGGCCAATGGAATCATAAGAGGTGTTCCAAGGAGGGATGTGGGCTCATCTGGCTCGACCCGATGCCACTCGAAGAAGAGATAGGCAAAGCCTACCGAAACTATCTTACCCACCTGCCCGCCGATTCCGGCGACCCGCCTCCTCGGCTCTACAAGCGAGCCGTACGCATGGCCAAATCAGCGTACCTCGCATGTCGTTTCGGCTATGGCGATCTGACGGGTCAACCCTGGCGCTGGATTCTCGCGCTCCCGGTTTATTTGTCACCTCTTCACAGGCCTGAGTTGGACCGTCCTCTGTCCTATCTGACCGGTCGGAAGGTTGGGCGGCTTCTTGACGTCGGATGCGGAGCCGGTGATTGGCTGCGACTCGCTGAGAAACTTGGATGGCACACCGAAGGAGTAGACTTTGATCCGGGCGCGGTAGCGAATGCGCGCAGCACCGGTCTATCGGTCCGTTCAGGTCAAGTAGCCGATCAGAACTTTCCCGATCGCACCTTTGACCTGATTTTGATGAGTCACCTCATCGAGCACGTCCATGATCCTGTCGGTGTCCTGCGGGAATGTCATCGGGTGCTGAAAGACGACGGTCTTCTGGTCGTATGGACGCCAAACAGCGACGGATGGGTCCATGGTCGATTCGGCAAAAACTGGACGGGGTTACATCCACCCTACCATTTGTGGCTG
>JBAPSR010000163.1:0-21577 GCA_049281755.1 Binataceae bacterium (SeqCode) | reverse complement strand
GCGCGAGCTCAAGCTGGCGAAGCAGGCGGCGCGCGCGGCGGGAGAGATTTTGCGCGGACATTGGCATCGCGGAGGCTACACGATCGGATCCAAGGGCAAAGATAATCCGGTCACGCAGGCCGACCTTGAAGCCGACCACGCGATCAAGCGGATGCTGCATGAGCCGTTTCCGGAATATGGCTGGCTCTCGGAAGAGACCGCCGACAGCGCGCATCGGCTCAAGCGGCGGCGGGTGTGGATTGTCGATCCGCTCGACGGGACCAAGGAGTTTATCAACGGGGTGCCCGAGTTCTGCGTCGCGATTGCGCTAATCGAAGACGGCGAGCCGATCCTGGGCGTTACCTACAATCCGATTCGGCGCGAGATGTTCTGGGGCGCGCGCGGCCTTGGCTGTCATCTGAACACCAAGCCGGTGCGGGTCAGCCGCACGCGCCTACTGCATCGCGCGAAGGTGCTGGCGAGCCGCAGCGAAGCGGCGCGGGGCGAATGGCAGGTGTTCCACGGGAAGCTGATCGTGAGTCCGACGGGGAGTGTTGCCTACAAGCTCGCACTGGTGGCGGCGGGGAAGGGCGACGCGACGTTCACGCGCTCGCCGAAAAGCGAATGGGATATTGCATCGGGCGCGGCGCTGATCGCGCTGGCGGGCGGCACGATCACCGATATTCGCGGGCGCAAGCTGCGCTTCAACAATCGCAACGTGAAGCTCGAAGGATTGATCGCCGACAACACGACGCTGCATCGGCAACTGATCGCGGTGGCGCCGCATCCGCCGATCAAGTTATCGCGGCATTCTTGAGCGCGGAGCGGCGCTTAGAAATTGTACATCCGCCTGGCTTCGGCGCGCAGCTCGGTGCGGAAGTCGGGATGCGCGATCGAGATCATCGCGTTTACGCGCTCGCGGATGCTTTTGCCCTTGAGTGTCGCGATTCCATACTCGGTCACTACATGATGCACGAAGCCGCGCGGGGCGGTCACGACGCTGGCCGGCTGGAGAGTAGGCATGATGCGCGAGAGCCGAGCGCCATTGACGATCGAGCTTGAGGGCACGACGATCACGGTTTTCCCGCCGCCCAGGCATGCGCCGGTGACGAACGCGGTCTGTCCGCCGGTGCCGGTGTACATCCGGGGGCCGATCGATTCGCTGTTGGCCTGGCCGGTCAGATCCACCGCCATAGCATTGTTGACGGCGATGAGTCCCTCTTCGCGCGCGATCAGGCGGATATCGTCGGTGAAGTTGAAATCATAAAGCTGGAAGCGCGGATTACCATTGATATAGTCAAGCTCTTCGCGTGGAGTCAGCGGAGCGAGTCCGCTTCCGACCACCAATTCCGGAAAAATCTTCTTGTACTTGCCGGTGATTACGCCGTCGCGCACGAGCTGCGCGGTATGCAACGGAATAATCTCAGTCTGCATACCCAGGTCGTGATGATTAGCCAGATGCGGCATCAGCGCACCGGACATCGAGCCGACTCCGACCTGGAGCGACGCGCGGTCGGGGATTAACTCACTGGCGACCAGGCCGCATACGGCGTCGATTATCTTTTGCTCGTCGGCCGAGGGAACGGGCAGCGAGAGCGCGGGAAGCTCAAAGGTGCGTTCGACGAAGTAGTTAATCTCGGAGATATGCAGTTGATTGTCGCCGCCGATCCGAATGAAGGTTTCGTCGATCTCGGCGATAACCATTTTCGCGTTGCGCGCCAGCAGCTTCGACATAATATTAACGTCGCCGAAGTTGACGAAGCCGTTGGCGTCGGGCGGCGCCACGGTCACGATATAAACATTGAAGTCGTCGAGCGCGGGCGGCAGATGGCCTTCGCGGTAGTACTGGATAGGGGTGAAGTCGGCGAGGCCCTGCGCATAGAGCTCGCGGTCGTAGGGGCCGACATAGAATGACTGGAGCTTGAAGCGCTCGCCGAGACCGGGCAGGTTCCAATCGTGCACCGCGGCGCCATGGCTCACCACGACGTTTTCGATTTCCATCAGGCGCGCCGACACGGCGGCGCACATCATGAACGGAGTCGCCTGCGCGATCGACATGCAGACGCGATCGCCGGATTTGATCTGCTCGGCGGCATGCTCGGCGCTGACGAGCCGATCTCCGAGAATCGGACGCCAGTCGGCGACCGCTTTTATCTTCGGTGCGGTGGCCATCAGGCGGCTTGGGCCGATAGGTTCGGGTCGATCCCGATATCCCGGAGCATCGAGGAGGTGCGCTCGTTCAAGAGTCCCACCTTGCGCAGGTTGGTGACGACGGTGGTATGCATCTCGCGTTTGAAGAGCTTGCGGAACATCGTGTAGTCGTTTCCGCGGGCGACTTCTTTGCGCGCGCGTTTGACCGCGTCGATCTCGGAGGCGTTCATGCCGACGGCTTCATAGGCCTCGACCGGGAATTGGCCGGTGAGCACGAGCTGGATCGCTTCGCGGGTGAACTCCTCGAGCTCGCGCATGTCGCCGGAGCTGAGACTATTGATCGCTTCGGGCAGACTCAGCACCGAGAAGCCCATGTGCCGGGACTCGTCCGCGAGAATGCGTTTGCAGATTTCGCGCAGGAGCGGATCTTTCGCGGTCTCGCCGAGCATCCGGAAGAGCGCGACCGCGAAGGTCTCGGCCAGGAGCTGGAGGCCGACGGTCTTCACGAACCATTTGCCCTGGCCGAGGATGTAGTCGAACAGCGTCTTGATATTGCCGGTGATCGGATAGATCCGGCCCCCGCACTTTTCGATCAGATAGCGGCTCAGGACCTCGGCGTGACGGGCTTCGTCAACCACCTGGGTCGCTTGAAAGAATTTCGCGTCGTTGGAGGGAACCATATCGACCAACTGGCTACAGGCAAGCATCGCACCTTCCTCGCCGTGGAGAAGCTGCGAGAGGCGCCAGGATGAGAACTCGAGGTTGAGCTGCGCGAGGTTTTTGCGATCGAGCCGGGCAAGGGCGCTGGTGCCGTAGCCGTCGATCAATTCGTCGGCGAAGATTCCGGCTTCGTAATCGACGGGTTTGGCCCAGTCGATATCGCGCGCGGCGTTCCACTGGTCGCGCTTCGCGTTTTCATAGAGGCGGCGCAGATCGGGCGCGTCGATCGCGTAGGAGCGCTGGAAAACGGTTTCGAGGGTGGTGGTGATTCGCTCGGAGATGTCGCTCATCTTTATTACCTCGTGCCGCTTCGCAGGCGCGCGCATGGATGCACTGAGCCTAGCAAATTCGGTTCGAATGCGAAAATGGAGAGGTGTCGCAGGAATCAGAGTAAAATCATCCAAATGGTAGATATTCTGCTGCTGGCGCGGCAGAGCAGCACCCTCACCCGCCGCTTCGCGGCACCCTCTCCCGGCGGGAGGGGGAATAGAAGCCATCCGGATCGGTGGTTGCTTGACTGTGCGGGCGTAAACATAAATGCTGACGGGTTGCGGAGAGGTTCGGGAGTCTGGCTGAACCGGCGTGACTCGAAATCACGTGAGCCCTAGTGGTTCCGGGGGTTCGAATCCCCCCCTCTCCGCCAGCGATTTCCCGCCGGACCGATATACCCGGCGCCGCGCCCACGAAGGTCCTCACCGCGGGACGCTATCCTGCCGAAGGCCTATCCGCTTCGCACGCGGACTGTCTCGAACCGTAGTCGTTTTGGGGAGCGTCGTCGCGTCTTTTTCCACCTGAACCGCCAAAAAGGAGCCGTTGCCAGTCCCGAGACCGGAAGCAAAATAGCTCTCATGCCGCGCTCGGAGTGTGCGTTTGCAACATAAATGACGTTCATGGAACTCTAGGCCGGAATTCGGGGGTGAACGTGCAAGGCAAAGCCATCAAACAAGTCTGGCTGCTCGCGGCCGCCGTCACGCTTTTGATTGGCGCGGGGCCAGCCCGCGCTGCCTGGACAAAGGGCGAGTACATATACAGCGGCCAGCCGGTCGAGGTGTACGCCTGCGCGCCCGACTCGAAGCAACCGTTGCCAGCGATGATACTTATCCATGGCGCGGAGGTTCATGGCGCCGGCTATCACAACATGGAGCAGGTCTGCGAAGATCTTGCGGCGCAGGGCTACTATGCTGAGATGATCGAATACTACGCGCCAGGCGAAGAGGTTGTGCCAGGGGAGCGCGAAAAGGTACGCCAATCGTTTGTCGGGTGGGTCAAGAAACTTCACGAGGGCCTGGACGCGCTTGGCAAGAATCCGGCGGTCGATCCCAAGCGTATCGGTGTGATGGGTTATTCCCTGGGTGGAATGTTGGCGCTGTCTTTAGGGGCGCGCTATTCGGACCGGGTCGCGGCGGTAGTCGACTACTACGGCCCGGTGCCCCCATCGGTAAAGGAAAACGCCGCCACCATGCCGCCAACCTTGATTATCCACGGGGGAAAAGATCGTCTTGTACTTGCCAAGGAGTCTCGAGAGCTCGATCAGATACTTACTAGCGCGGGACGGCCGCATCAACTGAAGCTCTATCCCGACGCGGACCACGCGTTCAACTTCCAGGACTCGAATGCGTACGATGCGGGCGATGCGCAGGACGCATGGGCGGTTACGCTCGATTTTCTGGCGAAATATCTGAAGGAAAATCAGCCGGCCGTACACTAGTCATTCAAACATCGCGGTCACCACCCCGTGGATGAAAAAATCGTTATTAAGATGGAGTGGTAATTCAATAAGAGGCTGCGCTTTGGGTATTGCGGAGTTCTCGAGTCCGGCCGCGATTTGCCAGGTATGTGGTTGAAGCAGAATCGGCAGCGGCCGCAAGAGAGACTTTCGAATGGCTGATGATCCGGGAAAAGGAAACCACGGCATGTCCGGCGGCCTGCTCGCCGGAGCCGCGGCCCTCGCCACCGTTCTCGCTGCGCTCGTAGGGATACTTAATCAGTTCGGCGTCATCGGAAATCACGAAGCCCGCAGAAACGCCGAAGTCAGTGCGCCGGCACCGATTGTTGAGGAACCCGGATCGGTACCTGGATCGCCTGTTCCGGATGAAGGTCACTCCGGGACAGGATCATCGGTGTCTTCGCTCGCCTTGACGAAGCGCGGCAACCCGCGAATTCTCACCGGCGCGTGGCGCGATGCCGTGGGCGGATGTCATTTCATAAATCAGGTCGGATCGAAGCTCGAAGTGACTAACTACTTTCCGGAAACTGATGACGTGATGAGCCACGGTGGCGGTTCGGTCGATGGGCCTCGGATTCAGTTGCGGCTTCGGACGATGCATGGGGAGTTTAAAATGTCGTCCGACGGCACGATCTTGAGCGGAACCATGTTCCGCTCGTCCGGTCCGGGTCGTTCAGTCTGGAAGTACATCGGGCCCTCTTGCCAGAAATCAGGCTGAACCGGCGAAATAGCCGCGCTTCGAATTGTCGCACATCAAACCTTGGTTCGAGGTGGATTCGTGCGATGTGACAGGTTTGGTTAGATGCAGATGCCGGCTACCGAATGATCGGAAGTTCAAATGAAGATTGCCACGTTCAACGTCAACGGTATCAGCGCTCGCCTCTCGGCGCTTATCCGCTGGCTGGCGGAATCCAGACCGGATGTCGCATGCCTTCAGGAATTGAAGGCGCCCCAGGACAGATTTCCGGAAGCCGCTATTCGCGAAGCCGGCTACGGCGTGATTTGGCATGGGCAGAAGAGCTGGAATGGTGTCGCGATTCTCGCGCGCGGCGCGGATCCAGTCGAGAGTCGCCGCGTTCTGCCCGGCGATCCGCAGGATCCGCACAGCCGCTATATCGAGGCTCTGATCAAAGGCGTGCGGGTGGGATGCCTGTACCTGCCCAACGGCAATCCAGCGCCCGGCCCGAAATTCGATTACAAGCTGAGATGGCTGGAACGGTTGACGAAACACGCGCAGGAGCTACTTGCCGCTGCGGAGCCGGTAGTTCTCGCCGGCGACTACAATGTTATTCCGACCGATATCGACGTTTACAAGCCTGAGCGCTGGGTCAAGGATGCGCTCTTTGTGCCAGAGGTGCGCAACGCGTTCGCTAATCTTGTCGCGATGGGCTGGACCGACGCGTTGCGTAAGCTACATCCAGATGAGCGCATCTACACTTTTTGGGATTACTTCAGAAACAATTATGCACGCGATGCGGGCCTGCGCATCGATCATCTGCTGTTGAGTCTGTCGGCATCTCCTCGTCTGGTCAGCGCGGGCGTCGATCGCGAAGTCCGTGGCTGGGAAAAAGCGAGCGACCATGCGCCGACGTGGATTGTGATCGAGGATTGAGTGCCATCACTCGAACCCTAGTGGTTCCGGGGGTTCGAATCCCCCCCTCTCCGCCAGCGATTTCCCGACCGCTGGTTTCCCCACAACTCCGAGCCGACCTCGAAACGACTTGTTAGACAAACAGTTTACAATCGCGAAAGTTGATAAAAGCTGCTGTCGAAGTACCGCGCCAATACGGCAATTCAGGAGCCACTCGAGGGGAAACGAACCCTTCCGCCTGTTAGGGCTGCCGTTTGGCAGTGTCGACGATCATCTGCCACGGAGGAACCGGGTTCGGTTTGACAACGAAAAAGCCCGGACGCGGTCTTTCTCCGTGAATCTGACCATCCTTGCCGATGGTGCCGGCTTTTGGCACTCCTACAGCCATATGAAAAGTTGCGCTGTCGTGCAATTCCACCGAGGCCCCTGCTATCGACGGACGCGCCTTAATAATTTTGTAAGTGCCGGTTACCTGTCCCGCCGTCGGGCAGCAGTCCTGGTCGTTCGAGTTCCAGATTTGGAACTCGAATTCCAGTCCACCGTCGCTGAAGAAATTCCTGCCGGGATGCCGCACGGTCTCGGATGGCGCCAGCTTGTCCTTGTACCAGTCTTCAGGTGATTCGATTTTGACTGGTTGCCACTGATCTTCATGATCATCGATATGGAGCACGCGGTCCGTGACACCGCGGCGTCCGAGCGTCGCGACGTCAACAAAACTTTCTCCCGGCCGATACTCTACGATTGCGTCGAAGCTGGTCGGAACCTGGAAATGTTCGCCGGAACGAGACTCCATGAGCACAACCTTCTGATATTTGTCATCGGTCACCTTCCAGAAAACCAGTCGCTCGGGACGATCTTTCCCAGTGTGAAGAGTGACGACGTACCCGGAGATGGGGGCAAATAACGCAAGCTTGAGAGGGTAGTTGTGAGTCGCATCGGCAGGTATCGGAGCGATAATCTGCGCTTTGCTAAACTTCGGAACCGGCGCAATATGCGCTTGCGGATGCGCCGCCGCTTCTGCTTCTTCCTCGCGCTTATCTTCGGCGCGGGCCGCTTGCTGCGCGGCGCCCCCGGCATTATGGAGTGATTGCGCGGCATCTGATCTGATCTCGGAATTCTTGTCGCCAAGCGCGGTCGTTAGCGCGTCCACGGCTTCCGGCGTGAGCGCTGCGTTCATGCCCGCAAACGCTTCAACCGCCGACTGCCGCGTCTTTGGATCAGCGCTTCTTAACGCCACGGCCAGCGCGGGCATCGCAGGCTTTCCAATTTTGCGAAGCGCGCGCACTGAGGAAAACGCGACTTGGTCATCGCCGCCGAATGTTCCCATCAGCGTCGGGATAGTCTGCGGGCAGGCGGACCATAATCGCCCCATTGCAGCGATTGCGGACTGGCGCACGAAATTGTCTTTGCTGTCCGCGATCGCGCGCGCCAGTGGATCGCAGGCCGCCGCTCCGGCGATTGAACCGAGCACGCGTGCGGCTTCTCCGGCCTCACGGCGATCCGTATCCGTCTCCAGCATGCGCTCCGCGACCGGGGCCGCGTCTTTTGCGCTCTCCCCCATCCCATCGAGTGCTGCTAGTGCAGCCTCGCGCAACGCTTCGTCCGCGCCCTCCAGAATTTGCACAAGGATCGGCACCGATCGCTTGTTGTTCGGTAGCGCCAGGGCAAGCGCGATGGCTGCCTGATTGCGTACGCCTGGGTCCGGATCCTGCAGCGCCTCGGTCAATCCGGATACCGCAGGCGCCAGACCCGCGGCGCTCGCCGACGCCATCCCCACCGGAGTACCAAAGGGTTGGTCTGGATCAAAATACCTCTCCGCAACCGGAGGCTTCACCATCAGTCCCAGTGCCTCTGCGGCGCCCGCACGGACGCGCGGGTCTTTGTCCTTGAGCGCATTCAGGAGCAAGGGCAGGACTGGCGGACCAATCTTGGCGAGCTGGTCGGCGGCAAGCTTGGGACTAGAACATCCCTTGAGCGCATCGATCAGGATCGGCCACACCGTCGGATCGCGTTTTGCCGCGTTGCCCAGCGCGTAAATCGCGATTTCGCATGTCTGCTGACCTCCGCTGCTGATGCCCCCGGCCATTGGATGATTGGCCGGTCCCGCATTCCCGACGCCTTGGCCCGGCGTGTAAGTCACCGTTGGAAGAGGTTCTGCAGGGTCCAGGGTCTTCGCCGCTTCTGCCAGGGCCTGAATCGCTTCGGGAGGCAGCGGCTCGGTCTTTGAGAGCTTTTCGAGCGCATCCTTGCGCTGCTGCAAATTGGAACTCTTCGTGTCACCTATCAGTTGGGAAATTTCCGCGCGCTTCTTCGCTGCCTCCGCGGCCTGCGACGGCCCGCTAAATCTGGCGGTGTCGATAATCATCTTCCACCTGGGTGGACTCGCTACGCAGTCCTTTACGATCTTGTAGGTCCCGCTTACTTGCCCGCCGGACGGACAGCACATGGGGTCTCCTTCGTTCGAGACCAAGAAGGACCAATCGAGCTGGTGGTATGAACCGAGTTCGGGGCTGCGGGAAGGGGTTTGGTATTTCAACGGGATCTGCTTTGGATTTGGCACCGCCTCTTCGGGTGATTTGATCTCGACCGGATGCCAACCCTCGGCGTCAACCGCAAATACCCGCTCCTCGCCACCCCGGTACCACTCCACTGGAATCTGGACGAAAAACTCTCGCTCTTCGGATTGATGCCCTCCGGCCGTTGTCACTTGAGCCGTGGCCTGGAAGGTTATCGGGACATCAAAATGCTCCTGACTATCCGGATCGGCATCCATGACCTTTATCTTCTGGTACCGGCCGACGCCGGTCCGCTTCCAGACGGTCAGACGCTCGTGTTGATCCTCGGCGCTATGAACGGTGACGACGAATGGAGCGCCGTCTATAGGAGCAGGGAGCGGAAGAATCGGGACCAGGTAGTCGAGCGAGAGCGGGAACTCAAGGTCGGGATCCTGGATCGTGGCAATGATATCGTCCCTGCTGTAGCTGCGGGTGTCCGGCTCGGAACGTTGCGCTTCGGTCAGTTGCTCGCGCTTTAGTTCGGCGCGAGCGGCCCGTCCCGCCTCGCCCCCCAGATCCTGAAGTGCATTGGCGGCCGTGGATCTTATCGTGTCGCTCTTGTCTTTCAGCGCGAGCATTAACCCGTCAACCGCCACCGGCGTGGGCGGCTTGAGGTCCGCGAGCGCGCCAACCGCCGCTTGCCGCGAGTCGAGGTCGAGGCTCTCGTCTCTGAGCGCGAGCGTAAGCGCGCGCACTGCCGCAGGGGAGACCGGGCTGATCGCTGCGAGCGTCTGAACCGCATTTTCGCGCACGGCAAGGTTCGGGCTTTTTGACGCTGCCGCCAGCGCCGGTACGGCAAGAGTGCCGAGTTTCGTAAGAGCGCTGGTTGCCGACCAAGGTTTGCCGAGAGTCGCAATCAGAGTTGGAATCGTCTGCGGGCAAGCTGGCGATATTTCCACTATCGCGTCGGCAGCCCCTTCGCGGACTCTATTTATCGAGTTTGCCGCGTCGGTAACCCATCCGGGGGCTTGATCGTTCTTGCTGGCCACGATCGCTTGCGCTAATTGCGCGCACGCCTGAGCGCCACCGATCTTCGCCAGAGCGTGCGCCGCGTTCACGCCCATGAGCCAGTAGCCATTGCCGGCCAGGACTCGTTCCAGAGCCGGGACGGCACCCCTAGCACTGCCGCCCATGTTCTGCAGCGCTGCAATCGCTTCAAAGCTGGCGCCGCGATCCAGCATTTGCACAAGAATCGGCGCGGTCCGCTTGTCGCTGGGATCCGCATAGGCGAGCGCGAGAGCGGCGTGATCGCGAACTTCCACATCGGGGTCGCTTAACAACTTGGCCAACTGGGGTGCTGCGGGGGCAAGATCCTCGGGCTTTGCATACCTGACCCCGATTTCATTGGTGGGCCTAAGTCGCATGTGCAGTATGGTCTCGGCGGCGCCAGCACGCATCCGCGGGTCGTCGTCCGCCAGAGCTTTTACCAGGAGAGGCACGACGGGTGGACCGGCAATCGCAAGTCCTGACGCCGCGGCGCTCCGGATTGCGCTGGAGTCGCTCTTGAAAAGACTGATCAGAACCGGCCACGCCGCTGGTTCGGAGAAAGCCATCCGGCCCAGCGCCCAGACCGCCGACTCGTTCCCAGCGTTGGCCAACGCGGCCAGAGGTGGTACTGCCCGTGGTCCCGCTCCACTAAGGGCGATAACCGCGTACATTTCGAGAGGCCGGTCGAGATACGGGGGCGGCGTCTTCAGCACATCCATCAACGCTGGAATCGCTTGCGCAGGGAGCGGCTTTATCTTCCCGAGTTTGCGGGCCGCATCTCTGCGATCCTGCAAATCGGGTTTTTTCAGTTGTTGTATGAGACTGGAAACTTCAGGTGGAGATTTAGGGCCGGGATTGCCGTTGTGCGCCGATGCTGCGCCGGCAGTGATCGCCGCAAGCAGTATCAGCCCCATGAAGTTGCGAACCGGTGCAGCCAAGTATCGAATCATCGCATCCACCCACCTGCGGCCTGGTCCTCGCCAGTATAACGTTTAACTGAAAGTTTCGAGAGTTGGTCAGCCGGTGGCAGTGCCGGGCGTCGCCTGCGCGTTTACGAAGGAAGGCCTGATTTGGTCCCGTTGCCGAGAGACGAACCCGTCTTGGCGGGCACGGTGGCGCTCGGATGAGAGCTGTCCAAACGCCAATTAGTGTCGGGAGTTCAGCGAGATTTGTTGGCGAAGGTTTTTGGGGCGCTCGTCCGCGCCCGCGCTGGCGCGCTCGATGCCGTCACTTCGGGTCTGCGAGCGGGATGAACAAGACCTGGCGCTCGGTGTTTCCGACGCCGCGCGAGATGTGGCCTTTGCCGGTGAGGTCTTCGGCGAGGAGAATCGAGCCCGGTCCGAAGCGCCGAGTCTCGCCGTCGCTGGTTTCGATTTCGACATCCCCGATGAGGTTGACGACAAACTGGCGGCGCGGAGCGTTGTGCCAATCGATAAAGTATTCGCCGCTGCGGGATTCGCGGAAGACGACTCCCTTGGCGGCGATCATTTCCGACATCGCCGAAGCATGGTCCCCCGCCTTCATCTCGGGACTTACGTCCTGCAGATGCGACTCGCCCGACGCGTCAGCATAGATCCGCGTATATTTCATACTATTTTCCTCTGCTCACCTGCCCTCGATTCATTTCATGTGCAAAACGCCGACATTCTGCTGCGGGCTCGTAGTGATCTCGACCTGTACCCCGTCGTTCGGATGGTTGAGCGGATAAAATACATATTGGCCGGGAGCCAGACCGAAAAAGCGAAAGTTTCCGCTGCCGTCGGTTACACTTGCGAGGTTCCCCGAACTGCCGGCGTGGTCGACGCGGATTGGATAGCCCGCAACCGGGCGGTTGTTGGCATCCAGAAGTTGACCGTTAACAACGTCCGCCGCTCGCGCAGGCGACGGATAGATCACGGCCGCTGACAACATGATCCAGCCCACCAATGTGGAACGGATGAGGCGTCTCATGGGGAAGTCAGGTCGACGTCGAATTTAAGCCCGTTCTTGGGATCGCCCTGAACGGTTTCGACCTTGGTCACTGGCGGAAGGTAAGCGATCCCAGTGTACGACGGCTCGCCGGCACGCACCTGGACGCTATAGGTTCCATCGTCATTGGTGAAAGTTTTGTTCTCGTTTGGCACAACAAAAACCAGCACGTTTCGTTGCGCGTCGCTCGCGGGCAACGTGATCCTGCCGGTTACTGCAACAGTCGGCGTTTCAGGCTGCCACTTGTTCAATGGATAGAGCAACAGCAACGCGCCGACGAAAATTGCCGCAAGCGATGGATAGTTGGTTTTGAGGCGGCCGATGAACGGCAGCTCCATCTCGATGGAGCCGTCGGACGAACGCACGAAGCGCTGCGCGTACAGCAAATACATCCCGCCGAGAACAAGGACTAGACCGGCGCCCATGCAGATCAAGAAGACGATGAAATTCTGGTCCATCGCTTTACCTCCGGAAATGGAAGTCTAGGCATTTCGCAAACTCATCGCCACAGCGAATCACCGTTGCGTCGGCTGGTCTGCTTAGCACGATCCCGCGCGATCGCCGAACTCTTTTCGCTGCTCGAAGGAAAACGGGTGTATGATCTTATCGAACGCCGCGCGGAACAATGTGATGCAGTGAAAGAATCGCCAACCGCCGAGATCCCTCACGTCGCGATCCTGGGCGGCGGTTTCGGCGGGCTCAGCGCAGCACGGGCGCTGGCGAAAGCGCCGGTGCGGATTACTCTGATCGACCGCCGCAACCATCACCTGTTCCAGCCGCTGCTGTATCAGGTGGCGACGGCGGCGCTTAATCCAAGCGATATCGCATCGCCGATTCGCAGAATTCTGCGCCGGCAAAAAAACGTGAGCGTGATTCTCGGCGACGCGGTCGCGATCGACCGCGCGAAAAAGATCGTTCAGCTCGCCGACGGGGAAGTCGCCTACGACTTCTTGATTCTTGCCGCGGGCGCAACGCATTCGTATTTCGGACACGACGAATGGGAGGACGCGGCGCCCGGGCTCAAGAGCCTCGAGGACGCAGTCGAGATTCGCCGCCGCGTGTTGGTCGCGTACGAAGCGGCTGAACGCGAAATCGATCAGCGCAGGATCAGCGAATGGATGACCTTCGTAATAATTGGAGCGGGACCGACCGGAGTCGAGATGGCCGGGGCATTGGCGGAAATCTCGCGCCGCGTATTGGAGCGCGATTTTCGCCACATCCAGCCGGGCCGTGCGCGAATTATCCTGATCGAGGCCGGACCACGAATATTGCCCGCGATGTCCCCGGATTCGTCGGCAAGCGCGGTGCGGCAACTGGAGCGTATCGGCGTGGAAGTAATCGTCGGGTCCGCCGTGACCGACATTGATGGCAACGGCGTCACGCACGCCGGAGGAAGAATCGACGCGCGCACCGTCATCTGGGCGGCCGGGGTCGCGGCTTCGCCGCTGGGCAAAGCGCTCGGGGCGCCGGTGGATCGGGCGGGACGGGTGCGGGTGCATCAGGATCTTTCGGTGCCCGGCGCCGATTCAGTTTTCGTGATCGGCGATCTGGCCGCGATCAGCACGGACGGGAAACCGGTACCGGGCGTGTCGCCGGCTGCGATTCAGGAAGGACGCCATGTCGCCGTCAACATCGCGCGAATCCTGCGCGGCGAAGCGACTATCGCATTTCGTTACCGCGACAAGGGCACGCTCGCGACGATCGGGCGTGCGGCTGCCGTCGCCGAGATCGGCCGGGTGCATCTGCACGGTCTTATCGCATGGTTGACGTGGCTGCTGGTGCACATCTTTTACCTAATCGGGTTTCGCAACCGATACCTGGTGATCAGCGAATGGGCGTGGATGTATCTGTGGAACGATCGCGGCGCGCGGCTGATAACCGGCAACGTGGAGCCGCTGCTCGAGCGCGGCAAACGCCCCGGGGATCGCAGCCGGATGCTCTCGCCGTAGCAGTTCGCTTTGAACCTGGTGAGTCGGCGCGGTCCCTCGTGCCGACTTGTCCGCCCCCTGTTGCCCGCCGTTTGGGCCCACTTTCCATGTTTCGCGGCAAATGATAGGTGTGCGCCGTTAGTTTGCGAACGTGTCGAGGGATAGGCCGAACCGTTTCTGATTTATCCGGGAGGAGAATCATGCAGCGAAAAATACGCAGAACCCTATGGATCTCAACCGCATCGGGACTGATTGTCCTGGCAGCAGGACTTTCCGGGTGCTCGATGTTTTCCGCATCGAACGTACCGGTCGATTGCGACGTGGTGAAACAGCAGGTGCAGGCCGGGCAGACCGACACTCAGATCGCCGCCAACCTGAGCACCACCGAGGATAAGGTTGCAGCCTGCCACGGTCCGGAGAGCACCGGTAACAAGAGTACGTTGATCCCTGAGAAGGGATACTGAGCGGAAGCACCGTCACAGCGCGGATGCGGGTGGCTCAGACTGATTCTATAGGGCCGTGCCCGGGGTCAAGCGTGAAACCCCGGGCACGTGTCCGCCGTTATTTCGAGCACCATTCGATGTGTCAGGAGGAACGAGCGTGGCCAGTATCAGCGCTGTGGACGAAAAAACCGGCCGCAAGTTCCATCTCGATGATCCGGACGATCTTCGGATCGGCGGCAAGGTGGTGTTCCTCCTGAGTCTGCACGGCGGCGGTTCGGTCGGCGCCTGGCAGCGCGCCTACTTCCCGGCCTTCCAATACAAAGAAAAATATCGGCTAGTCATCGCGACACCGTCCGCGGCCACCAAGGAGCCCGTGCGGCGGTGGATCGGTGAGGCGGACGACGCCCATCTGCGCAATATAGTGGACTACGTATTCGACCGGTATGGACGCGACAATATCGCGTCGTTCTGGATCGTCGGGCATTCGCAGGGCGGGATGACGGCGAACCGCCTGCTCGGCGACAAGTTCTTCCAGGATCGAGTCGACGGCTGGCTCAGCCTGTCTGGCGGGCGGATCGGGCCGATCGAGCTTCCCGCATCCTTTTTCGTTCCCACGCGGATGCCGCCGCCCTCGATGCCGGCGCAGGGTCCTGACGCACCACGTCCGGGCCGCGCCACTGCGCCTGACTGTGACATCTCATACATCTTCGCAACGGGCGAACACGAGATGGTTGCGTTGCCGGCGACCTCGCCGTGGGCTGACAAATACGGGGCCGGCAAGCGCGTGAGGTTGGCTGACGTGGTCGATGAGCAACCGGGCCAAATCCATGACACCACTCGCGAAGGGAAGTCGACTCCAGCCTGGGGCCTGTCGCCTCGGCCGGGCACGGCCCAGGTATATCTATATCCAAATGCCCGCGACGGACGCCTGATCGCCGACGTGGTGCGGCTGGATAAGGGGCACACCGAGGGACTCGAGCCGAGGATCACCGAAGAGCTGATCAAGATGATGGTCGCGGCACCCGGCGGAAAAGCTCAACGACATTCGAGGTAGTATACTCTTCCTAAGGCTCGGCGATTCGCCCCGCGTTTCCTCGGTCGCTCAACGCATTTTTGGGGTCTTCCCCGACGTCCGCTACTGCTGCTATATAGTGACACCGAACAGCGGGTCGCCATGTAAACGTTGTATTGCCGGCGACCCTCGAATTTTAAAGCCAACACCGCAGTCGCGCGCTACAGATCGCCGGACTGTATAGCTGACTCATTCCGATAATCGCTCTCATCGCACTCGCTGCAGGTATGGGTGCGACGAAGGCAGCCCCGTTCGCCGATAAGGTTACATTCGCCCTTCTACTGATGGGCACGATCATGACTATCGGCGCACTGCTGCTTCTTTCGTAGCCGCTCTCGGGCCGATTGCGGAGCATCTCGGGCCGATTCCGTTTGGTGAGTAACCCGGTCGTGCAAATTACCGCTGCGTACCTATCAAAATGAAATGATCGGGTTGCAGAACTCATCGAAAGGTAAGAATCCAAAGGCGATTCTACCAACAATTCGCGCTTGCGCCTCAGTGGCATCGCTGTTGCTCAATCGGGTTTCTGAGGGTCTTTTCAAACTGATTCACGCAAGGGAGTCAGATAGCTGCTCAGGAGAAATACAACGATGGACCTGATGACGTGGATCCCGATCACATTTTTTCTCGGCGTAGGAACGATGTTGCTCTGTTATGCGTTCTTGATCGCCTGCCAGAAAATCTGAGGAATAGCGCCATGATTTACCTTACCGCAATAGTCTGTGCGTTTCTGTTTGTGTATCTGACGGTCGCGTTGGTTCGCCCCGAATGGTTCTAGGCGTCCGGCTTTCGAGGTAATAATGATGACTCAATATTGGCTTCTTCCGGCCGCGCTAATCGTGGTGGCTATCGCGGTTTCCATTCCACTGAGCAAATACACCGTGTGGATAATGGAAGGCCGCTACCATCCGCCGCGGCTGTTCGCCTGGTTTGAGAGAAAGCTCGACAGCGGACCCCAGGACTGGAAACAGTACACCGCCGCGCTGCTGATCTTTAATCTCGGGCTGTTCGTCTGGGGTTACTTGGTGCTTGCCGTGCAGCCATTCATGCCGCTCAACCCGCGCGGTTTGGGCATGCTTGCTCCGACAACGATCTTCAATGCCGTCACGTCGTTCATGACTAACACCAACCTGCAGGATTACGCAGGTGATGTAAATTTCTCAAATTTTACTCAGATATTTTTCACAATCTCAAATCAGTATATTTCGGCGGCAGTCGGGTTCTGCGCTCTCGCCGCGATAATCAGGGCTTTTCGCGGTGAATCGAAAGTCGGCAACTTCTTTGTCGATATGTGGCGCGTTCTGATCTACATGTTCGTCCCCGCCGCGCTCCTGCTGGGCGTGCTCTTTATCCAGCAAGGGATGCCGATGACGTTTCAGAGCACCGTGCAGGCGACGACGGTCGAACCCGGAGCGATGGGTACCGACGACAAAGGAGTGGCGAAGCAACAGACCATCGTCATGGGACCGGTCGCGGCGGTGATACCGATCAAACAAATCGGCACCAACGGCGGCGGCTTTTTCGGCGCCAATTCCGCTCAACCATATGAAAATCCCAGCGCTTGGACGAACTTCATCACCTGCTTCGCGATGATGATGTTTCCGTTCACGCTGGTGCTGATGTTTGGGCGAATGCTCAAAAAAATGCTGCACGCGATCGTGATCTACGCCGTGATGTTGACGCTGATGGTGGGGATGATCGTGTGGGCGATTTACTTCGAGCTGCAGCCGAACCCGGGCCTCACAGCTCATCCGACCAGCGTAACTTATAAGATTCCCAGCGCTACAGCGCCTGGCGGATTCCGGGAGATCAAGATTCCAACCGTGGCGGGACTGCCAGTTGATCAGCACATCGGGAACCTCGAGGGCAAGGAATTGCGTTTCGGTACCGTCGCGGGATCGACCTTTGCGGCGTTGACCACCGCCGTCACTTGCGGCGCCGTTAACTGCGCGCACGACAGTTTGAATCCGCTGACAGGGCTCTCGCCGATGGTGGGAATGTGGCTCAACTGCGTATTCGGCGGCAAGGGCGTGGGAATGATTAATCTCCTGCTGTTCCTGATCATTGGCGTATTCATTGCCGGCCAGATGGTGGGGAGATCGCCTGAATACCTAGGCCGCAAAGTCGGCGCACGCGAGGTCAAGTTGGCGGTTATCGCGCTGCTGGTTCATCCGCTGATGATCCTCGGGCCGACCGGAGCGTTCGCAGCGACCAACTGGGGAATCAAGGCGGAATTCAATCCCGCCGCACATGGCTTCTCGGAGGTTATGTATCAATTCAGCTCGTCATCGGCGAACAACGGTTCTGGTTTCGAGGGACTTGGCGACACCTGGGGATTTAACGCCAACCCTAATCCCGCTCCGACCAGCCAGGCGTGGGACATAGCGGCAGGATTGGTCATGCTGTTCAGCCGATATCTGCCGATCGTCGCGCCGATTGCGATGGCTGCTTTCCTTGGGATCAAGAAGGAGGCGCCGTATGGGGCCGGAACCATGCGCGACGACACGCTGACATTTTATTTCCTGTTGCTCGGCACCATCGTGATCATCGGAGCGCTGCTGTTTCTACCGATCGCAGCGCTTGGCCCGCTAGCAGACCACCTGGGTCCGATACCGTTCGGCGGATGAGTAACTGAGTAACGAAGAGCCACAGGACGTTTTTCGACGGAGCAATCGAAAATGGAAGCACTTAAAAACGCGCCGATGCCGGAACTGAACATCAATCCGTCGCTACCGGCACCGCCGCGACGCTCGCGCGCGCAGGCGCTGTTCGCGCCGGAGCTTGTGCGCCCGGCGATCAAGGAAGCATTCCTGATGCTTCGTCCCGACGTTCAATGGTGCAACCCCGTGATGTTCGTAGTCGAAATTGGCGCTGTGCTCACGGCCTTGTTTATTATCCAGGCTGCGATGGGGGCCTCATCCAGCCAGGTATCAGTCAACTATTTCATCGCCCTCGATTTCTGGTTGTGGCTGACCGTATTGTTCGCGAACTTTGCGACCGCCCTGGCCGAGGCCCGCGGCCGCGCGCAAACTGAATCGCTGCGCCGGGCCCGCACTGATACGCCGGCGTACCGTCTCAAGGGTGCGGATATCGTCGAAGAGATTCTGGCCTCCGACCTTCATCCGGGCGACCGGGTGGTTGTGAAAGCCGGCCAGGTCATTCCGGGCGACGGCGAGATCGTCGAGGGAATCGCTTCGGTGGACGAGTCGGCAATCACCGGCGAATCCGCTCCGGTCATCCGCGAGTCGGGAGGTGATCGGTCGGGAGTGACTGGGGGCACCCGGGTGATCTCGGACAGTATAGTTGTGAGAATCACCGCGGCTGCCGGCGAATCATTTCTCGACCGAATGATCGCGCTGGTCGAAGGCGCGGTTCGTCAGCGGACGCCTAATGAAATTGCGCTCAGCCTGGTTCTCACGGCGTTCACGCTCATCTTTCTGATCGTCGTCGTTCCTCTGTGGCCGATGGCGTTGAATGCGGAAATATACATGATGAGCTATCTCGGCATCACCGAGCCGCTCAAGAGTCTCGGAACAGACGTTCCAACCCTGGTCGCACTTCTGGTCTGTCTGATTCCGACCACGATTGGCGCTTTGCTCGCCGCGATCGGCATCGCGGGCATGGATCGAGCCCTGCAGGCCAATATCCTTGCGAAGAGCGGCAAGGCAGTCGAGACCGCGGGCGATATCGATACCGTACTACTCGACAAGACTGGGACGATCACCATGGGCAATAGGCATGCGACTGAGTTTGTTCCAGTTGGAAGGTATAGCGCGCTCGAGCTTGGCCGGCTGGCGGCGATGGCCTCGATTGCGGACGAAACGCCCGAAGGCAAAACTATAGTCAAACTCTATTTTGAACGAGGCGGCGGAGCCGGCGATCTCACAGTTCCTAAAGGAACGGCGTTCATTGCGTTTTCCGCGCAAACGCGGATGAGTGGAGTAGACCTTCCGGGCGGCAGGTCAATTCGCAAAGGCGCGCCTGACGCGGTGTTGCGCTTTGTCGAACGCCAGTCGGTGGCGGCGCCCGCAGATCTGCAGCCGACCGTGGACTCGATCGCGTCACTGGGCGCGACGCCGCTGGTCGTTGCCGACGGCGCGAGCATCGCGGGCGTCGTGGTGCTCTCGGACGTCCTCAAAGCCGGAATCAGTGAGCGCCTCGAGCGCCTGCGCAAGATGGGCGTGCGCAGCGTGATGATCACCGGGGACAACCCGCTCACCGCCGCGACGATCGCGAAACAGGCGGGAGTTGACGATTTCGTTGCCCAGTGCACGCCGGAGTCGAAGCTCGCCTACATCAGGAACGAACAGGCCGCCGGCAAGCTGGTTGCAATGGTCGGTGACGGCACCAACGACGCGCCCGCGCTCGCGCAGGCCGATGTGGGCCTGGCAATGAACTCGGGCACGCAAGCCGCCAAGGAAGCGGGCAACATGGTGGACCTGGACAGTAATCCCACCAAGTTGCTCGAGGTCGTCGAGATTGGAAAGCAGTTGCTAATGACGCGCGGCTCGCTGACCACGTTTTCGATCGCAAATGACGTCGCGAAATATTTCGCGATCGTGCCGGCGCTGTTCGCAGGAACGCTGCCGTGGCTGAAGGCGATGGACGTGATGCATCTGCATTCGCCAATCTCGGCCATACTCTCGGCTGTGATCTTCAATGCGGTAATCATTCCATTACTCATTCCGATCGCTTTGCGTGGTGTCCAGTATCGCCCACTCGGCGCCGATGCGTTGCTCAGGCGAAACCTGCTGGTCTGGGGACTTGGCGGCGTGCTTCTGCCGTTCGTGGGAATAAAGTTGATCGACATGATCATGGTGGCCGGGCACCTGGTTGCCTGACGAAGATAGAATGGCTTGAGGAGCATTTCCATGGGACGCTATTTTTCGAAAAGTTTTTTGCTCTTTCTCTTCGTGATCCCAATAGTCTGTATCGCATACCCGCTGTTCCTATTGGTGATTGGTCAGGTATTCTTCCCCTTCCAGGCCAACGGCAGCATCCTGCGCGACGCCCACGGCAATGCAATTGGTTCACTACTGATCGCTCAACCGTTCACCAAGGACGAATACTTCCAGCCGCGTCCCTCGGCGGCATCGTATGATGCTTCGGCCTCCGCGCCATCGAACCTTTCGGCTTCGAATTATGCACTACGGGATCGGGTGGCGCGCTCGATCGGTCCAATCGCCAAGTACGCCGACGGGCCAAAGAAGGGCCAGCTCGTTGCACCTGATATCGAAGCATGGTTTCAGCAGGATAAATTTGGCGGACAGCCTCACGTCGTTGCGCAGTGGGCGGACGCTCACAACGAACTCGCGACGTCTTGGGTGAACGCGGATCCGTCGCACGGCGCGTACGTGGACGATTGGTCCAAAAAGCATCCGGGCGTGGTTGCGCAATTCAAGAAAGACAATCCTGGAACGCCGGATCCGAAAGCTCCGGATCTCGCGGTGGTGTTTTTCGAAAGCTTTTCGAAGGAAAATCCAGGCAAGTTTCCATCCCCTGTGTCGCATCAGGGCGCGGACGGCAAGACCACGACCGCTATCGAGCCGGTGGCTGAAGGCTCGGACATACAGTCAATCTTTTTCGACATGTGGCGGCAGGAACATGCTGACGCCCAGCTCGAGGATGTTCCCGGGGATATGGTGACCGCATCAGGCTCCGGCCTTGATCCTGATATCAGCATGCAGAACGCCGAGTATCAGATCGACCGTGTTGCGCAGAAGTGGGCGTCGGACACCAAGCGTGACCCCAAACCGGTGCACGACGAGATCGAGCAGATATTGCAGGCGAACACGCAGGCGCCATTCGGCGGGTTGGCCGGCGAACAGTTCGTGAACGTGCTTCAGGTAAACCTGCGCCTGAAAGAGCGTTACGGCGAACCCAAGTGAATAGTTACTGGGAGCTGATGTTCACGTGCAGTAGGTTTCGGAAGCCTCCGGTTTGCTTCGAGCGGCGAAGGCAAAACGGTACCAGATCGATTGAACGCTCCGGATCGATAAGCGCCGGAATTCGCCGAATCCAATTTCCGAACCCTGCAACTTGCAACCCGTACTTTTCAAGATGAAAGATCCACGCGAATTGATTGACACGATTGGCTAAGGTTCTGCTTCCTGCAGATCGCGGCATGCCGCTTGCTGTTCTTAGTGATCGGGACGGTTCGACTGCCATCGCCAAAAGGATCGCCGGACCATGAACGTGGACGAACTTGCCGCGAAACTGTTTGCTTGGGTTCAGCACCCGTCGCAACGTATGGAAGGACTGGCTATAGCCGTCGGTCCATTGTCGCTCGCCATGGGTACTCTGGCGGGACCATCGAGCACCGCGGCGGCACGCGGGTCTTCCGCTCACGAACTGTTTTTGACCGCCGTGGCACTGACGATCGAGATCGCAATGTTTATTTCGATACCAATGTATTTGCGCGCGAAGCGACGTGACAAAATCCGCTCGCGAATACACA